>JAOQAL010000173.1 GCA_025963615.1 Chitinophagaceae bacterium
ATTAAAAGTGATTATCGCCCCGTTGTTTTTATTATCCGCCTGTTGTACATAAGGCATGGTCATGATTTGATACCATTTGCCGTTGTTGGTTTCAATTTCTTTAGTAATTACAATGCCCTCCGCAAGCACTTTTTTAATATCATCTAAAATAGTTTCGAATTTGATATTGGTAGAAATATTACTCAATGGCCGGCCGATATCACTTTCCAGCAGATTAATTTGCTTAACCGTTCCCGGCGAGAATTTCATAAGCAGCAGGTCGTTATTAATAAATAACTGCCCGTTAATATTACTCCTGAAATAGTTATTCAAATCATCATTTATTTCCAGCAATTCTTTGTTTTTTAACTGGTAATCCGCATTAATGGTGTCCAACTCCTCATTAACCGATTGCATCTCCTCGTTGGTGCTTTGCATCTCTTCATTCGTGGAGATCAATTCTTCGTTAAAGGACTGCATATTTTCATTAGAAGCATCCAGTTGCTCATGTGAGGTATGCAATTTCTCTTTCAGTTCATTTAACTCTTCTTCCAGATTGCTGGTATATTGGTTCAGATAGACAGACTCATCAAACTTGGTGACTTGTTCTGAAGAAAGTGCCGATCTATCTTCTATAAAGGTGACTATGAATAATTTTTGTTCACCCTTTTTTGTGTTAAGGGGGCTCACGGAAAGACTAAGTTCAATAACAGATTGGCCGGATTTGATTTTTATTCCGCTTACTACTGCTTTCTGGTTAGTTTTAACGGTTTTTTTAATTAACGTATTAAAAGCAATACCGAGTGGTTTGGGCAGTAAAGTGGTTAGATCAGAAGTAAAATATTTCTGAAGTAAGAATTTGGCCATGTTCCCATATGATTTCACAACCTGGTAGTTTTCATCTATACAGATAGCGAGATAATCCAGTTCGGTCGCCAGTTGTTCACTGATCGTATCTGCCAAAGTAGTGCTGATCACTTTAGATGGGTTTTCCCGTGCCGGTGACGCAGAGTTGCGTTTAACTTCCAGCAGATCGGGTAAAGAAAAAGCGTCAAAATGTAATGCCCGTTCCGATGAAAATAAACAGTGTGTCGTTTTTGACGGTGTAGATGGGCCTAAGTTCGAAGGGGTATATGTAGAAAAATCTTTCGTGCTAAGTACCGTTGGGAAAAGGACAGGTTATATCATAGCCACTAACAAACCCGACCCGAATGGCTGCAAAACCTGCGGTCCTCCCGGAAAATGGCGTGCTGTTATCGATAATCAGTTTGGACCTGAGTACGAAAAAATACTCAGTATTGCTTTCAGCCGCGATGGAAAAAAAGTGGCTTATGCAGCAATGAAAAAAAACAAAAACGGCAGTAATTTTTGGACGTTGGTAGTTGATGGAAAAGAAGAAAAAGGCCGTTATAATGCAATTTCCAAATTATCTCCAGTATTTAGTGTGGATGGTAAACAAGTTGTTAGTGTTGCCAGAAAAAAAAATCAGAAAAGCGTAGTAGTTATTAATGACGTAGATAGCCGGGAGTATGACTATGTGGGCTATGGTATTCCTTTTTTTAGCCCAGACGGAACTCATATGGCATATTCGGCACGGGACTTCGCAACTAATCTAGCATCAGTGATTTTCGATGGCAAAACAGGTCCAAATTACAATGCAATTCCAGAAATATCCTTAGTCTTTAGCTCCAACTCAAAACATTTTGCTTATGGTGCACAAACCGATAATGATTGGCTGGTAGTTGCTGATGGGAAGCCTCAGGAAAAGTATACACAAGTTGATAACATTCAATATAGTCCTGATGGAAAGCATTTAACTTATAAAGTCAAAAAAGGGGAGAAATGGACGGTGATAGTGGACGGCAAGGAGGGAACATATCGCGATAGTATAATGAATGGATTTCCTGTATTTAGTCCTGATGGAAAAGATATTGCATACGGCTTTAAAAAGAATGACAAATGGAATATTGTAGTTGAACACGTTGATACTCGCGAGAATGTAAATGAACAATATTTAATTAGTAATGATCAATGGGGGTATGATGAAATAATATCGTGTGTTTTCAGTCCGGACAGCAAGCATTTGTCCTGCGTAATAAGAGAAGGTACTAAAAAGAAAGTTGTAACAGAAGGCCAGGTAGGCCATGGATATGATGATATTGTTCCTAATATTATTTATAGCCCCGATAGTAAGCATATGGCGTATTTAGCTAAATTTAAAAAGGCGGGGGATAAAAAAAGATTGATTGTTCTTGATGGCAATCCCGGTTTAGAATGTGATGGGATATTAAATGAAAATGTTTCGTTCATTGTATTTAGTCCTGATAGCAAATACGTTGCCTATGCAGCCTCAATAAACGAAAAATGTAACCTTATCATCAATGGACAGATGATGAAAGAGTCTTATAACACCATATGTAATCTTGTATCCTCTCCAAATGGTGAGTTTGAATCAATTGTTGTCAATAATAAGAGGCTTTACCGCGTAAAATGGAATTTTGACAATTAAAACTTAATATTTAATGTTGAAATTCAGTTAACAACAGATGAATTTGATATTCGAATTTAAGTACCTGATTTCAACACTAAAATCAAGCTATAGCAAATGAGCTCATAATTAACCTTCGGCTTGTATTGCAAGCTTTACTTTTGTCAAAAAACAAGCCAGATGAACAAGACGAGCAGGCTGACTTATTCAGTTCCTGCTTCGCCTCATCTTATACCACCAGTTGTTCTTCCAGCATTTCTCTTTAGCGATAAGAAGATGTCAGGAACTTTCGCATTCTTGTTTTCATTGAATAATAATTTCTTGCGACTTAATTTATTCTGTTATGCTCCATCTTCGAGATTTTCGGGCTCTAATTCATACTTTCCAATCATTAAAGCAAATGGTCAATATTGCCCCTCACCTGTCTTTAAGTTAAGATGCCATGATTTTGGCTCAGGCAACTTTAACTTTCCTTCACCCAGCTCTAATGGCATCCATAAATAGCGGGAATCCCATTGTGTTTTAGGTTCCCACTTATCGGCCATAAATATCACCGTCGTTTTGCTATCTCCAACAACTTTCAACATCATGGTTGACTGTGATCCGTAGGTATTGGTTACAGCAGGAGCTATATCCTTAAAATCAGACCACGGGCCGGTCAGAGATTTGGCTGTAGCGTATTTATTAGGGTTAGCATTCCATCCGGTTAACGCAGAACCAATTGCTTAATATAATCCATCATAATGCACCAATGCACTGCCTTCCATATGTTCAGGAATAAGACAGGTCTCTTTTTCAAGAGATAAATAATCATCGGATAATTTCGCAATTCTAAAACCAAACGGGCGGTCTTCAAATATCAAATAAGCCGTTCCGTCATCATCGATAAATTGCCCAATACCCCTGCTTTCATGATTTAATGGCCTGAAACTTTTTATGTATTTATAGTCACCGTCTACCTTATTACAAACAGCTATGCCAACTCTGGCCACTTTATAGGTGCTGTTGTCGATATGCATATACATGAC
>JAOQAL010000812.1 GCA_025963615.1 Chitinophagaceae bacterium
GAGGGTGGAGCTTTTGCGAAAATTCAACGGCTTCTTCACCCGTGCTGCATTCAGCTATTACCTGATAGCGGGGGTCGTCGTTAAACATCCGGCACCAGGCTTCTCTTATCAGCATATGATCTTCTGTAATCAGAATGGTTATTTTTTCAGGGCTTTTCATATTGCTTTATTTTAAAAGCAAAAAAAGAGCTTTAACCAGTAAGAAAAAATAGCCGTTTGTCCCTTTAACGGGTAATGATTATTACTCATTGCCTGTAGACATATCACTACAAAAGATCGCCTTGAAAAGCGAAATCAGATGAGCTTGTTTTCTACCGCATACCGTGTTAATTCCGCATTTGATTTCATACCCATTTTGACCAGGATCCTTGCCCGGTGAGTGCTTACGGTGGTCGTACTCAATAAAAATTTTTCGGCAATTTCCGACACCGACATCCCGCCGGCAATCAACTTAAAAACATCAAATTCCCTGTCAGACAATAACTCGTGAGGGGCTTTGTCTGTTTTATCCTGGTCCAGTTCTTCCGCCATTTTTTCAGCGATGGATGGAGAAATATATTTGCGGCCCAGTAATACCCTTTGCACGGCTTTTACTAATTCAGCCGGTGCGGTCTCCTTGCTTAAATAGCCGGCGGCGCCGGCTTTGAGTGTGCGGATAGCATATTGCTCTTCCGGATGAATACTAAGAATAAGTACCGGGATTTTAGGGAAATTCTGTTTTACATGTTGCACTACATCCAATCCACTTCTGCCGGGCATGGAAAGATCACAAATAATAACGTCCCAGTCCCCCGAAAAGGTTTTTTTTATGACTGCTTCGGCATCACCCGCTTCTTCTATTGTAGCGGTAGGGAATTCTTCCAGCAAAATCTGTTTAAGTCCTCTACGGATCACGGCATGGTCATCAGCAATCAGAATCTTCATAATAAAATTTGATATTTTAAAATTTTAAAGCGGAACAGCAACAGATAAAAAAGTTCCTTTGCCAGGTTCGCTTTTTATTTCATATTTGCCATTCATTACAAAAACCCGTTCTTTTATTCCAAGAAGTCCGAAACTTTTTTTAGTTGGGCCTGCGTTCAAATCCATTCCTTTTCCATCGTCATATATTTCCAGGATAATCTTACTTCCCGAAAGTAAGAGCTTGCTGTTAATCGTATGTGCATTGGCGTGACGCACCGCGTTCGTTAAGGCTTCCTGGTAAACCCTGAAAAGCCCGGTTGCTATTCCTACCGGCAATTCAATTTCCGGGAATTCGGATTTGAATTTAATTTGTATGCCAAACCTTTTTTGTACCTCCTGGCTTTGCCATTCTAATGCAGCTTCTAACCCCAAATCGTCAAGAATACTTGGCCGCAGGTTGGCGGATATTCTTCTTACGGATCTCACGGCCTCATCCAGAAGCTCGGTCATTCCATTGATTTTTTCCTCGATACCCTTCTCTTTTACGGGTAGTTTAGAATTTAGCCAGGAAACATCCATTTTAAGACCCGTCAATTGTTGACCCAGTTCATCGTGAATGTCACGGGCAATCTGGATCCGCTCTTCTTCGCGGATATTCTGCAGGTGGGATGCCAATTCACGGATATCCTTATACGATTGCTGTAACTCTTCAGCGATTTGTTTTCGCCGGGTCACATCCGTTACCATGGCGAGGCCACCCTGGTAATTTCCATGCTTATCTAAAAATACGGAAGCCGATAACGAAGCCCAGATATGCTTGCCCCCCCCGGTTCTGAAACGAAGTTCCACAATTTCATTGATCCCCTTTCTTTGCATTTTCATGGCTTCCACTGCCGTCTTCTTATCCTCTTCTTCCATAAAATCAAAACTTTTCTTACCTATCATTTCTCCCGGTGAATAGTTGACTATTTCACACATTTTTTTATTTACAAAAATGGTCTTAAAATTTTCATCAAACAGCCAGATTCCCTCCTGGGCTGTCTCCACAATCCGGCGAAATTGTTCTTCACTTTTCCGCAACGCTTCTTCGGACTGCTTGCTTTCCGTGATGTTGGTATGCGCAATCACTACACCGCCGCGGCGGCCCGGGTACAACGGAATGATATCAGCCCGGAACCATACTTTCTGTATCAGGGAATGACAGGAGTATTCAATGGAAAATTTCTCCAGCTCTCCTGACGTTATATCTCTGATAGCCTGGGCTATTAACTTTCCATTTTGTTCTTCATGTCCTGTATCGCTTTCAGCGATTTCAATATAATTATCATCGACAAGAAAATTACCGTTGCATAGGTCATTGTAATTTTCAAAATTTTTCCAGGCCTTATTTACTTCTATAATTTTCCCGTTTTCATCCAGCAGGGCGATATTTGACTGTAGCGAATTGAGTATGGCTGATTGCCGTGCCGAAGCCGATTGAATTTCATTAAAACTATTTTGAATTTCCTGCTCCGCTTTTTTCTTTTCCGTTACATCGCGAAAATTGGAAACAATTCCTTTTACACTCTCGTCACGAAGCATATTGGTTATCACTCCTTCCACCCATATATAATATCCAGCTTTATGTTTTTTGCGGTAATTCAGGTGAACCGGTTTCCCCGGATTCTCATAAACTTCTTGTTTCGCTTTTTTAATTATTTCAAAATCGCCGGGGTGATTTTCAGCATCAAAAGAAGCCGGCATCGTTTCTTCGGGCTGATACCCAAGAATTCTTTTTGCAGACGGGCTGCAGTACGTCATTGAAAAATTTTCATCTCTCAATACAATGGCATCCGTATTATTTTCAATCAATGCGCGGAAGCGAACTTCGCTTTGCCTGATTTCTTCCTCGAGCTTTTTTCTTTCCGTGATGTCCCTGGCAATTGCCTGGCACCTTCCATCCGGCAAAATTTTAGTACTCGTTTCGACATCAATAACCTGTCCATTTTTCCTTTTTACCCTTCGTTGATTCAATATGGTATTACCTGCCAGTACTTCAGTTAAACGGAGCGGATTCGATTCCAGGTCTTCTTTCAAAAAAAAATCCGAAATATTCGATTGCAGCAACTCGTGCAATTCATAACCGACCATTTTACAGGCTTCTTTATTAGCGTCCAGTAAATCGCCCTGTTGATTTGAAATAAAGATTCCATCCGATGCCCGGTCAAATAACAGGCGGTACTGCAGTTCACTTTCCCTGAGCGCTGTTTCCGCAATGATCTTTTCATTTTTAATCTTGCGCTTTTCTATTGCTTTTGTCAGTGCGGATGGCAGCCTGACAAGATTATTCTTAAGAATATAATCATCAACGCCTTTTTGAATCATTTCAACCGCGAATTCTTCGGAGACGGTTCCTGTTACAAGGATAAAAGTTATATCCAGGTTTCGTTTTATTATTTCGTCGAGGGCTTCTACCGAGCTAAACTGTGGCAAAGAATGGTCGGATAAGATAATATCAAACGTTTGATTGTTGATTGCCTCAATAAAATCCTCTTTGCCAGATGCAACAACCGGCTGAAATTGGAAGCCCGCACGGCTCAGGACCCTCTTTATCAGATCAACATCTGTCAAATCATCTTCGAGCAATAATATTTTCAATATTTTTTCCATAGTTACGCGCAATTTTAAATACAAGCTGGATCGGGAAGAAGATATTTACTATCACCCGGGTCGGGATGGTATCTCATTCAATAATAACCAATATAATCCCAGGTTACCAATCGCTTTGGCGAATCCTTCAAAATTCAGCGGTTTAACCACATAACTGTTTACTCCCAATTTATAACTTGCAATGATATCCTGTTCCTCTTTTGAGGAAGTCATAATGACAATGGGGATCGATTTGGTTTTTTCATCCGATTTGATTTGCCGCAAAACTTCAATTCCGTCAACCCTCGGCATTTTAATATCCAACAATATTAATTTAGGAAGTTTTATCGTGGCGCGACCCTCATACCGGCCTTTTGCAAAAATGAAATCAATAGCTTCGACCCCATCCGTTACATGGACCAGATTATTGGCAAGATTGGCTTTTGATAGCGCCCGGATGGTGAGTTCGGCATCACTCATATTATCTTCCACCAACAATATTTCCACTTCATTACCTGCTATCATACTTTTTAGATTAAGTAAGTTAAATAAAAAGTTACTCCTTATTTCCGGAAACGATTGACCTATTTTTCCATCACGCCGCTGAATAACCAGATAATACCATGAAAAAACCCAGGAAGCTTATGGGCAAACTGCAAAACTAGTCCCCCTTCACCGCTGATTACAAAAATAAAATCAGCCGATTCATATTGCCTTACAATTTAAATCAAAAAGAGTCTTTCAGGTCAAAACAGGGGTATACTCTTAGTTTCGAATGTCTAAAACTGCCAATTTTAAAAAGTATTTATTTTTTAACAGGGATTATGATCTCCAATGTAAATCCCATTCCCGGCACAGATTTGATATTGGCACTGCCATTCAGGATGCTGAGACGGCTATTGATATTTCTCAAACCGATACCTTTTGTTTGTTTACCTGCTTCAATGCCTTTACCATCATCCGAAATAATCATTTTGAAAAGACCATCTTCTGTTTGAAGGGAAATATCTACTCTTTTTGCCTTTGCATGTTTAATGATATTATTACATTGTTCCTGCGCAATCCGGTAAATGGTGAGTTTTTGCTGATCGTTGATCCGTTCCTGTTGAAAGTGGGATATGTCAAAATTGACCTTAATGCCCGAGGTGATCAGCATGCTATCCGTGAGATTGAATACTTGATCAACCAGGTCTTTTGTATTAAAGTCGGGAACAACCAATGCATGGGCAATCTTCCTATTTTCCTCAATAGCACTCTGCAGGTATTTTATTGAGGTAGAGACTAAATCCGTTACCCGTTCAGGATTGTTT
>JAOQAL010000003.1 GCA_025963615.1 Chitinophagaceae bacterium
TAGAAAAGCGGTATTTAACCAGGCACCATCTTATACTTTACCGGGAAAAGGATGATACTGATGAAATTGTGAGCATCTTCGACATCCGTCAAAATCCCATAAATGTTAACCGTCTGTTACAGGGCAAGCAGCATTGTCAGATTTTTTTTAGATGCTGACAAATTTTACACAACATTCTGCCATCGTTGTGTGTTGTAGTTAAATGGACTTAAATTTGCAATCTTTCGTTAGCAAATAGAAAAATTTTAAAACTTATACAATGGCAAAAGAATTCAATGATTCCAACTTTCAGACCGAAGTAATTTCTTCGGATAAATTAACAGTAGTAGATTTCTGGGCGGAATGGTGTGGACCCTGCCGGGCAATCGGGCCGGTTATTGAAGAACTTTCAAAAGAATATAACGGTAAAGTAAATATTGGTAAAGTAAATGTGGATTACAATCCGCAGGTGAGCATGAACTATGGAATCACTTCCATCCCCGCCATCTTATTCATCAAAGGCGGCCAGGTAGTAGATAAATTGGTAGGCGCACAACCAAAAGGAAACTTTGTGAAAAAGATTGAAGCGCATATATAAGCTTCCTCTATAAAACTACTAACCCCGTTCGATTTACGGGGTTTTTTATTTTTATTTTCAGCTCGCAAAGCGATAAATCCACCGTTACTATTGCAGGTCTTCCAACCTTCCCATCAACCACCATTCATTTCATCACTAAAACAAAAAAGCGGGGCTTTCGCCCCACTTACTATTCAAAAATAACACTGCTACTACATTGTTAAGCTATATCCATTCCGGTAATCTCTTTTTACATATTGATTCGCTTCATCAAAATTGGTCACTTTCATATTCTTCGCATCCCACAGTAATTTTTTACGCCCCAGGTATTTATCACCCCATCCTTTAGCAGCAGGATTTTTCAGCATCCAGCTACGGATGGCGAGGTTACCAATCAGTATACTTTCGGCAAAAGGGCCGGCATATTCAAATGGCGAACTTGTTTGTCCTTTACCGTAACCGTCAATACAGGCGTTTACCCATTGCAGGTAGTGACCATTTTCACTACCAGGTACACGGGGTAACGTCACGGGCGGCAAGGTTTCCATCATCAACCTGGTAGGCAGTAACCGGGGGTTAGCCCCATAACAATCACCCATGATCTTACCTTTGGTTCCTTCAAATATGACTCCGCCATCCCAATTGCCCATAGCTTCTCCTGGTAATAACTCATCAGGCCTCGGTGGCAGCAGGCCCCCATCCATCCAGTTTACTTTAATCACCCCTTTACCATCCTTGCGTGGATAAGTCAACCGTATAATCGAGGAATTGGGAAAGCTATCCTCAAATGAGCCTTCATCAAACATACCAGCCCAGCTACCCGTAACACTGCATTCAAAATCCGAAGGATAATCTATCGGCAGGATACGGTACACAGGGTCCATGATATGGCAGGCCATATCGCCCAGGGAACCGGTACCAAAAGCACACCAGCCGCGCCATTTACCGGGCAGGTAAGCCGGATTATAATCTATCATTTTAGAAGGCCCTATCCATAAATTCCAGTCCAGTTCTTTCGGCACTTCAAATTTTCCGGTAGGAGTAGCAAGTCCCTGCGGCCATACAGGACGGTTAGTCCAGGTATGGACCGTATGCACCTCCCCAACCATGCCGGCATCCACCAGTTCCTTCATCCTTCTTACACCATCCCCGGAACCACCCTGGTTCCCCATCTGCGTAATCACTTTATATTTTTTTGCAGCTTCTGTTAATGTGCGGGCTTCAAAAATATCGTGAGTCAACGGCTTTTGTGTATATACATGTTTACCCAGTTGCATGGCTGCCAACGTTGCCACGGCATGTGTATGATCCGGTGTGGAAATTGAGCAGGCATCAATATTATTTTTTTCATTCGCCAGCAATTCGCGGTAGTCCTTGTAATATTTAGCCTTCGGGAATCGCTTGCGTGAATCCACAGCCTGCCTGTCGTCAACATCGCACATCGCCACAATATTTACTTTCGGGCTTTCCGCAAATTGTTTAAGATCATCCTTACCCTTACCACCGGCGCCAATACCCGCGATATTCAGTTTATCACTGGGCGCTATATAGCCGCGGCCCAGTACATGGCGGGGAACAATAAAAAAACCCGCGGCGGCAATGGGACTGTTTCGGAGAAATCTTCTCCGGGAAGCATTTTCCCTTGGTCTTGAATTTTTACTCATTTTAATGAAGTTTGTCAACTAAGTTAAGGTGATATATTGATTAAAAGAGTCTATAGACCTATAGAGATAAAAAAGCAAACCTGATACTCATCATAACTTTAAAAAAGTAGATGGCCCTTTTACCACACCCGCCCATTTTATATTTAAAAGCAATTTTTTGTAGCCGGCGATCCTATGGCGATCGGCTTTAGCAATAGAACCGGGTGGCAGCATAGCGGGAATCCCGGGAGCCTAAGGAGTTTTAATTTTCTTACATGCAGACATACCCTGAAATTCATCCACAGACATTGTCAGATTTAGTTTAATACGGCAAGCCTTTCGTCGCTCCGGCATCATGCTTATGTCGGAAAAACAAAGCAAATAAAATAGCGACAACCAGGGCATAAACAGCAAAAGTGATCCAGATGCCATGCCAGTCCTTAACATTAGCGGCATTTGTAAAATATTTTTGGATAACAATGCCGCTGATAGAACTGCCAAACAGAGCGCCGAAACCATTTGTCATCATCATAAACACTCCCTGCGCACTGGCCCTGATACCCGGCTGGACCTGTGTGTCCACAAACATGGAACCTGAGATATTGAAAAAGTCAAAAGCCATTCCGTAAATTATACAGGAAAGTATGATCATCCATAAGCCTTCTACTGGATTGCCATAGGCAAGAAGACCAAATCGCAGGACCCAGGCTGCCATACTGATCAGCATGACCTGTTTAATACCAAACCGGCGGAGAAAGAAAGGAATCGCAAGGATAAATAATGTTTCAGAAATTTGCGAAACAGACATAATGATAGCCGGGTATTTTACCGCAGTTGTATTCTTATAAGCTTCCACATTCGCGAAGTCATGCAAAAAGGTATCGCCATAAGCATTCGTTAATTGCAAGGCAGCTCCCAGAAATAAAGCAAACAAAAAGAACAATGCCATTTTAGTATTGCGGAAAAGCGAAAATGCTTTCAATCCTAACTTGTCCACTAATGATTGCCCTTCTGTTTTTGTGCGCAGCGGAATACATTTTGGAAGCGTAAAAGAATACAACCCTAAAAATAATGAAGCGACCGCTGCGACATGAAATTGCCCTGCCGATGTTTCAATATGCAGTAAACTGACAATCCACATGGCTGTAATAAAACCTACCGTGCCCCAAACTCTTATTGGGGGATAGTCTCTCACAATATCCTTCCCCCCATTTTTTAACGCGATATAGGAAACCGTGTTGGCTAATGAAATGGTCGGCATATAAAAAATCATGTATAATAACAACACCCAAAAAAAAGTGAACGGATTGTCTACCACCGGCAAAAAAAATAAAATAACCGCACCCGCAAGATGACAAAAGCCCAATAATTTTTCCGCATTAATCCACCGGTCAGCGATGATCCCCGTAATGGCAGGCATGAATACGGCAGAGATTCCCATGGTCGAAAAAATGGCCCCAAATTCGGCGCCACCCCATTGTTTATTCTGGAACCAGTAAGCCCCGATTGTTATAAGCCAGGAGCCCCATATAAAATATTGCAAGAAGCTAAGCACCGTAAGACGAAATTTTATACTCATGATACCGGCATTAAAAAAAGTGATTTAAGTACAACAGGGAAGATAGGGCTTTTAGTCATTTGAACCACCGGCACAGAGACCTTTAGAGTTTAGAAGTTACCCAGTTCAAAAGTTCATGAATCCTTCGATAAATTGAGTTAGGCTTCAGTTTTCCGAAATCCGAAACTTCTAAACAACTAAACTTAGTCATCCTCCCTATGACTGTGCTGCCGTGGTTCAAATATATCCAGGTAAAATTTACAGTTTTCAAAACGTTTAGTTATTAAAGGATGTTATCCATCTGGCGTACATTTGCAGTGAGATTTAAAAATTGTCTATGCCCGGAATATTAGCGGAAAAAATACTAACCGGTTCTTCAACTGATAAAGAGTTGATTGCGATTGCTGAAAAAGTAAAACAGCGGCAGCGCATAACCGACGAAGAAGGATTATTACTTTTTGAAAAAGGTGAATTGCCATTTTTAGGTGCCTTGGCAAATTTTGTGCGTGAAGATTTACACGGAGATAAAACATATTTCAACCGTAATTTTCATATCGAACCAACGAATGTCTGTGTTTTCACCTGCAACTTTTGCTCATACTCAAGATTATATGCCCATCGCGATGAAGGATGGGAATTAACTATGCAGCAAATGCTGGACCTTGTTAAAAAATACGATGACCAGCCCGTTACTGAAGTGCATATTGTAGGCGGTGTGCATCCCAAAATGAATCTGGAGTTCTTTGCAGAATTATTACGGAAAATAAAAATGCACAGGCCGGATCTGCATATCAAAGGTTTTACGGCTGTTGAGCTGGATTATATGTTCCGCAAGGGGAAAATGAGCGTGCATGATGGCATGAGATATCTGCATGAAGCCGGTCTCGACTCTTTACCAGGCGGTGGCGCAGAAATATTTCATCCTGAAATACGGAAACAGATATGTGCAGATAAAGTGGACGGCGATGGCTGGCTCAAAATTCATGAGACAGCTCATAACCTCGGGATGCACAGCAATGCAACGATGCTGTATGGGCATATCGAAAGCTACTGGCACCGCATTGATCATATGAACAGGCTCAGGGCCTTGCAGGATAAAACAAAAGGTTTCAATACGTTTATTCCACTCAAGTTCCGTAATAAAGGGAATGATATGGATCATATACCTGAAAGCAGTGTGATCGAAGACATGAAAATGTATGCAGTAGCCAGGATTTACATGGACAACTTTCCACACCTGAAAGCGTATTGGCCCATGCTTGGCAGGCAAAGCGCCCAACTCACTCTTTCTTTTGGCGTGAATGATCTTGACGGAACCATTGATGACACTACAAAAATCTATTCAATGGCAGGATCTGAAGAACAAACCCCTTCTATGAGCACCGCAGAATTAGTTTCATTAATTCAACAGGTAAAACGAAAACCTGTTGAACGGGGTACGCTGTATAATGAAATAAAAGATTACAGCGGCTCCGGTACACAAACGGTCCCTGCTGAATTGAATTAGACGGAAATGCCAGGGAGGTCAAAGCCAAAAGTGCTTCCCTCCCCGATTTGGCTTCTTACCCATATTCTGCCACCCACGGCTTCAACAAACTCTTTGCAAATGGCCAGACCAATACCGGAACCTTTTTTATCAGATCGCCCGGGTATCTGAAAATACCGTTCAAATATGCGGTCGATATACTGCTCATCAATCCCCTGACCTTTATCAGTAACCGAAAATGAAATAGCGGCACCCTTCTGTTCAATCCCGATCATAACAACTGTTTCCGGCGGAGAATATTTTATAGCGTTGGTTAAAAAATTATTCAATACCCAACTTATCTTATCGGCATCGTTTTTAATATCGGGTAAGTCGTTTT
>JAOQAL010000049.1 GCA_025963615.1 Chitinophagaceae bacterium
TCTCTTGACAGCACAAAACAAACTTGTTATCAAAATTAACTTGAGGCCAATGCGATAGTTATCGGAGCCGAAAAAAATTTTTTTAATTCGAACGCCGCTGGCGGATGACCAGCGTCTTTATTTTGACCCCGTGTTTTTATAATAGAAGCGATGAAATCATTTGTTTATTTATACAGAAACTATGTGGCATTACTATTTCTGAAATTTTTATTGTGGGAATATCATGAACGTCGTTGTGGAATTCTTCCATTAAAGACAGACGGGGGATGAAATACCGAAGCCTTTTTTAAAAGCCATCTCAGGAAGGTTTGAAATATTTTTCTGGAGAAGCTATAATGCTGAATAAATGTTTAGGCCGCCTTCAGGGACATAATCTCCGGGAACTACCGGCTTTATAAAAATGAAAAATAAAAAAATGAAGCATTGTTTAGATCGCGATGATCCGGCAATTGAAGTAGTACTGCAAATTTCAGAAGATATGACCTTCGGCATCACGAAGGAGAGAACATAAGGTCAACCGGGAGGGTCTAAAATAAAAAATGGGGTCAGAATAGAAATTCAACCCCGTTTTAAAATCCAATATCCTATGAAAAACCATTGCAATGATAATACGGAGTTATGGTAAAAAAAATACCACGTTCGTGGTATTTTGAAAATAAACGGCATAATAAATTCAAATGGCTGCTGGCCAGTCATTTAACTTTAAATAAATTATTTTTTAAATCAGGAATAATCTCAAATGACCTGGAATCCGTAAGCATAAGGGTCATCTTCGGGGTCCATGCTAATGGTATTGTACCCATAAATTTTTGCCCAACCTTCAATACCCGGCCTTATGGCGGGTTTACCGTTTACAGTCGTTTCTTCTTCGATAGTTCCCGTAAATTTTGAACCGATAATACTTTCATGGATAAAAAGATCTCCCTTTTTCAGTTTCCCTTTGGTATACCATTGAGCCATCCTGGCGGAGGTGCCGGTACCGCAAGGCGAACGGTCAATGGCCTTTTCGCCATAGAATACCGCATTTCTGGCGGTCGACGTTTTATCCAGGACGGCGCCGGTCCATAAAATATGGGAACATCCATTGATCGTCGGGTCTTCCGGGTGTATGAATTCATATTTTTCGTTTATGAGCCTCCGCAATTCCCTGGCCCACACGATTAGTTTATCCGCCGGATAATACTCCAGCCCGTTGAAATTTTTTTGAACATCAACAATGGCATAAAAGTTTCCGCCATAAGAAACATCAATCACCAGTTCACCCAATCCGGGACAATCGACCGTTAACTCACTGGCAGCCAGATAAGCAGGAACATTCACCAGTTTAACGGATTTTACTTTTTTGCCTTCCTGTTTATATTCGATGAGTACTAATCCTGCCGGAGCTTCCATCCGTATAACACCCGGAATTTTTGGAGTTATTAATCCTTCTTCAATAGCGATAGTGATGGTACCGATCGTACCATGGCCGCACATGGGCAAGCAGCCACTGGTTTCGATAAATAAAACGGCAACATCATTGGCGCCGTCATGGGGTGGGTATAATATGCTTCCGCTCATCATATCATGTCCGCGGGGTTCAAACATCAATCCTTTTCGGATCCAGTCATATTCTTTTAAAAAATGCTGGCGCTTTTCACTCATGTCTTTGCCCTGTAAAACCGGGCCACCGCCGGCTACTAACCGCACTGGGTTTCCACAGGTATGGGCATCAATACAAAAAAAAGTTTTTTTACTCACGGCAGGTTCTGTTCATTTTATGAGTGAAGATTAACTTTCCTGGAGCACTGGCAGTACCGGCCTTGTAGCCATTCCATCATGGATGATTTTCAGAATGGTCTCTCTTTCTTTGCCAACCAATGTCAAACGCGGAGAGCGAACATATTCGCTGCCGATGCCTGTTTGAGCCTCTGCGAGTTTAATATATTGTACAAGCTTTGCGTGAAGGTCCAGTTCAAGTAAAGGAAGAAACCAACGATGGATTTTTAAGGCTTCTTCAACCTGGCCAGCTTTCACCAGGCGATAGATGGCAACAGTTTCTGCCGGAAATGCACAAACGAGTCCACCTACCCAACCTTCGGCGCCCATCAGCATTTCTTCCATAGCAATAGTATCCACGCCGCATAATACTTTCAGCCTGTTGCCAAAACGGCTTTTTAATCTTGTAACATTTGATATCTCCCTGGTTGATTCTTTTACTGCTTGTATATTGCTGCATTCAATCAGTTCTTCAAACATCTCAAGCGTTACTTCTGTTTTATAATCAACCGGGTTATTATAAATCATGATGGGGAGGGATGTCGAATCAGCAACCGTTTTAAAAAATGTTACCGTTTCCCGGTGATCGGTTTTGTAACGCATCGGCGGCAACATCATTAATCCTTTGGCACCCCATTGCCTTGCATATTCAGCCTGCTTTACGGCTTCCGCGGTCGATCCCTCCGCGATGTTCAAAACAACAGGAATATGTCCCTCGGTTTGTTCTACCGCGGATTTCACCAATGTCTCTTTTTCACTGGTTGTTAATACACTGGCTTCACCCAATGTGCCTCCCAGGATAATTCCGTCCACACCTGCGTCCATCTGCGCTTCAAGATTCTTTGCGAACAATGGCAGATCCAGTTCATCCTTTGCGGTAAACTTTGTTGTGAGTGCCGGAAATATTCCCTTCCATTTTATACTCATACAAATTTTTTATAAAAGTATTCCAAACTAAATTATAAATACTTCAGTAAATGGCTGATTTTTTACCAATCCTGACAATTACATAACCGATTTCAAAACAAAAGTGATAATATTGGTTAATCGGTGGTATTTTTTCTTTGACAGTCTTTACGTCCTTCTTATCCTTGCAGAGGGTAGTTGTATTTAAGGAGCATAACCCTGTTTTATCCAGCGCCGGATTATGGATTCAAGCTGTTTTTTCTTTTTTTTTAGCATTGGAGATGCCATGTAAAATAAATGTACGAAATACACTCATTAAAATAATCCCGTATTTTCGATAATCATAGATTGCTTAGACATATGCTTCCTTCCTCTTTTGTAATTGGTGTTGATTACGGCACGGATTCCGTTCGTTCTATTATTGCTGATACGGCGACCGGCCAGGAAATAGCTTCTTCGGTTTTTAATTATCCCCGGTGGAAAGATGGGTTACATTGTATTCCAGCGGCCAACCAGTTTCGGCAGCATCCGCTCGATTACATAGAAGGCCTTGAAGCCTCTATTAAAGACTGTGTGAAAAAAGCGGGCCCCTCCGTCGCCGCAGGTATCAAAGGGATTTCTATTGATACCACCGGTTCAACTCCGGTGGCGGTTGATAAAACCGGTACCCCGCTTTCTTTGTTGCCCGGGTTTGCGGATAATCCAAACGCGATGTTCGTGTTATGGAAAGATCATACAGCAACAAAAGAAGCGGCTGAAATAAATGAACATGCTGTGAAGTCCGGGACTGATTATCTTCAATTCGTCGGAGGTGTATATTCCTCTGAATGGTTTTGGGCTAAGTTGCTTCGCACGTTACGGGTAGATGATAAAGTGAGAAGCGCTTTTTATTCCTGGGTGGAGCATTGTGACTGGATACCTTTTTTATTGACAGGCGGAACCGATGTTCTACAGATGAAACGGAGCGTTTGTGCCGCAGGTCACAAAGCCCTATGGGCCGCAGCATACAATGGACTGCCACCCGATGATTTTTTCACCACGTTGGATCCGTTGCTGAACGGAGTTACTAAAAATTTGTTTACCGAAACCTATACCGCCGATAAATCTGTTGGGCAACTTTCTATGGCATGGGCCGGGCGGCTAGGATTATCAACCCAGGTTGTAATCGGTGCCGGCGCTTTTGACGCACATATGGGCGCTGTCGGGGGGCAGATTGAACCCTATCATTTAAGTAAAGTAATGGGCACGTCCACCTGCGACATGCTGATTGCGCCGGTTGATGATGTAAAAGATAAATTGATAAAAGGAATATGCGGCCAGGTGCCGGGTTCTATTATTCCGGGTATGATGGGAATGGAAGCCGGTCAAAGTGCATTTGGTGATACGTATGCCTGGTTCAAAAATATTCTGGAATGGCCGCTGGATGTAATTTTAAATTCATCTTCTTTAATTGATCGTGATACAAAAAAATTGCTGCGCAGCGAAATAAGCGACAAGATAATAGCTGAATTATCTGTGGAGGCTGCGAAACTTCCGGTAGATAGTAAAGATGAACTGGCTATCGATTGGCTCAATGGCAGGAGAACCCCCGACGCAAACCAATTACTAAAAGCAGCCATTAATGGTTTAAATTTAGGAACTGATGCGCCCCGGATTTTTAAAGCTCTGGTAGAAGCAACCTGTTTTGGTGCCAAAGCAATTGTCGACCGGTTTAAAAAAGAAGGGGTACCTGTAAAAGGATTAATAGGGTTGGGCGGTGTCGCAAAAAAATCGCCGTATATCATGCAGGTGATGGCCGATGTTATGGGAATGCCGATCAGGATTCATAAATCAGAACAGACCTGCGCGATGGGTGCCGCCATGTTTGCCGCAACAGCTTCAGGAATTTATAATAAAGTGGAAGATGCCATGGCTGCCATGGGGCAGGGTTTTGATACAACCTATCGACCCAATAAAGGGGATAGCCGTTTGTATGCAGCCAGGTATAAGCAGTATAAAAAGCTCGGAAGTTATATAGAAAAACAAATTTCATGATGGATGAGTCATGAGTTGGTACTCACCATCTACCATACACTATTATGAAGTATCAACATATTCAGCAGGCAGCCTACGAAGCCAATATGCAATTACCGAAGCTAGGATTGGTATTGTTTACATTCGGCAATGTGAGTGCGGTTGACAGAAGTCTCGGTGTATTCGCTATAAAACCCAGCGGTGTTCCTTACGATGAATTAACTCCTGGTAAAATGGTGATCGTGGATTTTGATGCCGGCATTGTTGAAGGAAAACTTCGTCCTTCCTCCGATACAAAAACACATGCCTTGTTATATAAGCATTGGGAAAAAATTGGAGGCATTTCACATACTCACTCCACTTACGCCACAGCCTGGGCGCAGGCTCAAAGAGATATTCCGATTTTCGGAACTACACATGCCGACCATAATACCGTTGATATTCCCTGTGCACCCCCCATGAGCGATGATATGATCCAAGGCGACTATGAGCGTGAAACGGGCTTCCAGATCATCCATTGTTTTAATGATAGGAAATTGAGTTATGAAGAAACAGAAATGGTATTGGTAGGAAATCATGCACCCTTTACCTGGGGCCCAACCCCGGCGAAGGCCGTATATAACAGTGCCGTATTGGAATCGATCGCGCATATGGCTTATCTGACTGAGACCATAAATAATAATGCACCGAGATTAAAGGATGCGTTAATCAAAAAACATTTTGAACGTAAGCATGGCCCTGATAGTTATTATGGACAGTAGGCTGGTGGGCTGGATGCTGGATACTGGATGCTAGATGCTGGATAACCCAAAGCTTGCAGCTACCTCGCAGTTTAAAAACTAAAAGATAAACGAAAAGCAAATGAAAGATCTTAAATCGCTGGAAGTTTGGTTTGTAACAGGCAGTCAGCACCTGTATGGCGATGAAACGTTGAATCAGGTAGCAGCCCATTCGCAACAGATCGCAGCATCATTGAATAATGCTGCGCAGGTCCCGGTAAGAATAGTTTTCAAGCCTACGGTTAAAACAGCGGAAGAGGTTTGCCGTGTTTGTCAGGAAGCGAATGTTACATCAAATTGTATCGGTATCATTGCATGGATGCATACCTTTTCACCGGCTAAAATGTGGATCGGTGGTTTGAAGATCTTGCAAAAACCTTTATTGCATTTACATACGCAGTTTAATCGGGATATTCCCTGGAATGAGATTGATATGGATTTTATGAACCTGAACCAGAGTGCACATGGTGACAGGGAATTCGGTTTTATCATGAGCCGTATGCGGTTGAACCGGAAAGTAGTTGTAGGACATTGGGAACATCCGAATGTCATAGACCGTATCAATGTCTGGACGAGGGCAGCTGCCGGCTGGCATGACTGGCAGGGAGCGAAGTTTGTTCGCTTTGGTGATAATATGCGGAATGTGGCTGTAACAGAGGGGGATAAAGTGGAAGCGGAAATAAAATTCGGGTATTCCGTGAATACCCATGGTATCGGTGATTTGGTAAAAGTCATTAATGAAGTAAGTGATAAGGAGGTGGATTCATTAGTGCAGGAATATGGGGCGGCGTACACATTATCTGATTCATTATTAAAAGGAGGAGCGCAGCATCCTTCGTTGCGGGATGCCGCTAAAATTGAAATTGGATTAAAAAACTTCCTGGAAGCGGGAAATTTTAAAGGATTTACCGATACATTTGAAGACTTGCACGGAATGAACCAACTGCCGGGCATAGCCGCACAACGGTTGATGAGTAAAGGGTATGGTTTTGCCGGTGAGGGAGACTGGAAAACGGCGGCGCTGGTGCGGGCGATGAAAGTGATGGGAACAGGATTAAAAGGGGGTAATTCTTTTATGGAAGATTATACTTATCATTTTGCGCCGAACAATCAATTGGTATTAGGCGCTCACATGCTCGAAATATGTGAATCCATTGCAGCTGGTAAGCCTTCTTGTGAAATTCATCCCTTGGGTATTGGCGGGAAAGCTGATCCGGTAAGATTAGTATTTAATTCAGCGGCAGGCCCTGCGATCAATGGTTCTATTGTAGATATGGGGAACCGTTTCAGGTTACTGGTAAATGAGGTATTGGCTGTGGCGCCAATACATGGATTGCCGAAGTTGCCCGTGGCCCGGGTGTTATGGAGGCCTTATCCTGATATGAGAACAGGATGTGCGGCCTGGATACTGGCAGGTGGGGCGCATCATACCTGTTATAGTCAGAATTTAACGGCTGAACACCTGGAAGATTTTGCGGAGATGGCAGGAATTGAATATGTATTAATTAATAAAGGCACGACTCTTTATCAATTCAAGAATGAATTAAGGTGGAGTGAAGTATATTACCAGCATAATTAATGATTTTTAAAACTAACGATTACTTGTTATGAAT
>JAOQAL010000061.1 GCA_025963615.1 Chitinophagaceae bacterium
ATGCTGCTACCAGTAATAACGCCACGCAACTATTGATCACGGCATTTGCCAAAGCAAACAGATGAACATTAAAACCCAGGTCCACATTCAATTTAAGGCGGCTCAATAAAACAATGGCAGTAAAAACAATTATTGAAAAGGTAAAAATGAGCGCCTTCGCCTTTCCATCATTCTTTTTCCAGGTTGCAATTAGCATACAATTATACGTTTGGTCTTTTTTTGACTAATAATAAAAAAAATCCTACCACAGCCAATGCGGATAGAATGAATATCGCTATCAATTCCAGCTTTCCTTCAAATACCGTTTTTTTACTCCGGTCCTTTTCCAGCGACAGGAAAATTATATCTTCAGAAAGTTTGGCAAGCGATACGGAATCGAGTCCGTGATAATAGCCGCGTACTTTGCGGTCGCGGTCAATAAGTACAAAATGATCGGTATGAATAAAATCAGTATCCACACCGTGTCCATCGACCAGACCCAGTTTTATATCATTGATTGCAAAGTCGTATATCGCCTTTTTGGGACCGGTTAATAACCACCAGTTTTGGGGATTAATCTGAAACCGGTCGGCCCATTTTTTCAACTGCTGTACGGAATCCCTTTCCGGATCAACACTGAAGGAAAGAAACTGCACAAAATCCGGCTCCCGGTCACCCACTTTATCGGAGGCCCTGATGGATTCCTGCAGGCGTTTCATGTTTTTTGTCATGGGCACGCAGATCGTCGGACAATGTGTAAAGAAAAAATCGGCTACCACAATCCTGCTTCCTACTTCTTTCCATGATATGTTCCCGCCTAACTGGTTTGTAAAAGCAAAATCCGGTAATACATGCCATTGCGTGTCGCTTATTTTTTTGCCATTAACTATTCTTTCAACAGTGGAATCAGGCAGGTAATGCCGGGGCACCACGACCGTTTCATCGCTGAAATGTTTTACTATAAAATAGCTTACAAGTGGCAGCAATAAGGCAAGCATCAAGGCATAAACGGCTTTCTTATTCACATCAATAATTTAAAAAACAGAACCATTGCAAGGTGCAATGGTTTCAAAGTTTGTAAAAATTTCTATTCCCAATATTGCAGTCTCTTACTCTTTACCGGATTTATGCTCAGGTTCTTCTACCGGTTTAGCCTTGGTTTCAGTGGTTTGCTGTTTATAATGTGGATCATAGTCGTTACGAAGATTTCTATAGGAATTGCCATCAATAAGAAATGCAGCGATAAACCATACAAAAAGCATCAGGGGAACTATGATCGTCATGATCATATTCCGGATCTCATCACCCAGGTGCATGAACACTGAAACGATATAATAGGCTTTGGCCAGTGTGAGGATGCAAACCACGCCTTTAAAGGCGAGTACCAGGAAGGCGTTGGGGTGCTCTCCCTTATGCATCGTATAAATAGTCAAACCGATGGCCAGTTCAATCAATGTAATAACGGACAAAAGAATGGTTGTTTTCTTTACCCTTCTTTTGAAGTCCGCGTCATCTGTATGATGTTGAAATGTTACTTCCGGAATTAATACCTGTTGATGCTCCATTATTTATAATTCAATTTTATACACTAATATAAGTTCTCAGATTAGATAAAAACAAAGGAATACGAATACCCAAACAAGGTCTACAAAGTGCCAGTATAAGCCGGCCTTTTCGATCATCAGGTAATGTCCTTTTCGTTCGAACACCCCTTTTTGTGCCATGATCAGCATAATGATATTAATTATGACACCTGAAAAAACGTGGAAACCGTGAAATCCTGTTATAGTAAAAAAGAAATTGCTGAAATTAGTGGAAGCTGCCGTACCATTGGCATTTGGAAAAGGATTCCGTCCCCACCAGGCGCCTTCTTCATGAAGATGTGTCCACTCCCATGCCTGGCAACCCAGGAAAGCGAGACCGCCAATGATGGTCCAGAATATCCATTTTACCACCGCTTTTTTATCACCGTTATGCCCGGCATGCACTGCTAATACCATTGTTACCGAACTAATGATCAATATGAATGTCATCAGGCTCACAAAGGCCAATGGTAAATTAGCGTGTCCTGCGAGAGGAAACGCATTAAATACATGGTTAGGGTCAGGCCATGAATTACTGGAAAAACGTACTGTTCCATAAGAAATCAGGAAAGCGCCGAATGTAAAAGCATCACTCATCAGGAAATACCACATCATCACTTTCCCATATTCCAGATTGAATGGGCTTTTACCACCGTTCCACCATTTTGTTTGCGTTGCTGTAACTGACGTAGACATGTGTAAACTTTAAAAAATTTTTATTCTGAAAATTGTCAAATTATTGTTCTTCTTTTCTACCACATAGGCACATAGGACACAATAGGAAGTCCTATTATACCATCCCTGTTATCCGAGCCACATAAAAAATATGAACAGGTATATCCATAAAAAATCAACAAAATGCCAATAAGTACTTGCCATCTCAACCGGTATCGAACTATAATTTTTCCTGGTTCCAAAAAAAGCCTTAATAAACATCACAACCAAAGCGACCACACCACCTAACACGTGAACCGCATGTAAACTGGTGATGACATATAAAAACTGACCTGCGCCACTTCCTCTCAGCGTTACCCCCGAATTCCATAATTGCCGGAATCCGAAATACTGAAATACAATAAACAGTATCCCCAAAACAGTAGTTATCGCAATCAGTGTTCTGTAACGGTTCATTTCCCGGTCCTTAAATGCCCTCAATGCCATTTGTATAGTCAGGCTGCTTACCAGGATGATTGCAGTTGAATACCAAAATACTTTTGGTATTACAATCGGCTGCCAGGTTGCCTGATTACTTTTAACAATGTACGCGCTGGTAAGACCTGCAAACATCATCACAATGCTGCCGATAGCAATCCACAAAGTAAATTTGTGGGGATGAATCTTCCTTCGTTGACCCCCATCCCCTAAAGGGGTTTGCTGAAACTGTCCCAAATTTGCGTTTGTCAACATTTAATCTATTACACGATTTCGTTTACTCCAGTTGTTAATAAGAATTGCCAAACTCCCTTGACAAGGTTGGAAGGCTTTTACATTTTATCTGCCAGTAAAGCCAGTAATACAACAGGCAAATAAATAT
The DNA here is from genome assembly GCA_025963615.1 of Chitinophagaceae bacterium. Lineage (GTDB taxonomy): Bacteria > Bacteroidota > Bacteroidia > Chitinophagales > Chitinophagaceae > JAFDYH01. The sequence goes on from JAOQAL010000061.1 coordinate 3,097, forward strand.
AACTTCCAAACATTACTTTTCTTGCCGCCTGCGGCGTCATCTGTCTGTACAGATTAACGCAACGTCCCACCATAAACAAATTTGCCAGTGCCACTATGATCAGGCTTATCAAACCGCTCATTTGAATATAATAGGGTAAAACGCCGACCGGTATCAGCAATAACGAATACATAATCGTTTGTATCGCTGTATATTTTGTCGGCCCCTGTTCACCTGGCAATAGCTTAAATCCCGCCGTTGTATAATCATTGTGCGAAATCCAGGCAATGGCCCAGAAATGCGGGAATTGCCAGAGAAATTGTAAGGCAAACAAAACCCAGCCACCCGTCGCCAATTTACCATCTCCCGCTGCCCAGCCAATTAAACAAGGTAATGCTCCTGGAAATGCCCCAACTAACACCGCTATCGCACTAATCTTTTTTAAGGGTGTATAAATGAAAGCATACAGGAACAAACTGAATCCTGCCAATCCCGCTGCCAGCCAGTTGAAATAATTGCCCAGGATAAAAGCTCCCAAAGCGCCTGTCAGGATCGCAAAACCCCATCCTTCCTGCACGCTCATACGTCCTGACGCTACAGGACGTTTGGCAGTTCTTTTCATCAGCGCATCCGTATCCTTTTCAACTACCTGGTTAATGGCATTTGCGCTACCGGTAACGAGCATCCCACCTACAAAGAGCAATAACATTCTCCACCCGTCGTATTCCACATTGGGCACCAGCAGGTAACTTATCACACTGCTGAATACCACCATAATACTAAGCGAAGGTTTAATGAGCTGCAAATAGTCTTTTATCCTGCCCCCTCCCAACCTTCTCCGATTGAGAAGGCCACCATCACTCAGCCCATGTCTATCGAAGTTTTCCTTCTCCAAATAAGTTACATTTAATTTTCCCTTAACAATTATATCAAAAAACTTTATTCTCAATTACTAAGACAGCCTTCAGCTTCTCCAACTCTTCAGAAATCCCCTTTGGGAGATCCAGGAAGCCTAATGATCTTTACTTTCATTCGTCCCGATCGGCTCTGTCTGCATTACAAACTCTCTTCCATCTTTTCCATAATCATATGCCCAACGATGAACTTCAGGTATTTCGCCGGGCCAGTTACCATGACCTGGATTGATTGGTGTTGTCCATTCCAGTGTATTGGCGCCCCAGGGATTTGTGGAAGTAACTTTTCTACCTTTAAACATAGAATAGAAGAAGTTAAACACAAACATCAACTGTACTGCGAATACGATAATAGAAACAATGGTGATCATTTCATTCAAGGTCTGAAATTTATTAAAGCTGACCCAGGGTGTCAAATCCAGGTAACGGCGTGGCATACCGGCTAATCCTTCATAGTGCATCGGCCAGAAAATAAGATAGGCCCCGATCATGGTGACCCAGAAGTGAATATAGCCCAGGGTATGATTGATGTCGCGCCCAAACATTTTGGGGAACCAGTGATAGACTCCGGCAAACATTCCAAAAAAAGATGCTACCCCCATTACAATATGAAAGTGTGCAACGATGAACATGGTATCATGCAGGTGAATATCGATGGTTGAGTTACCGAGGAAAATTCCTGTTAATCCGCCGGAAATAAATAAACTCACAAAACCAATAGAAAATAAGGTGGAAGGCGCCAACCGCAGATTTCCGCGCCAGATAGTTGTTAACCAGTTAAAAACTTTGATGGCAGATGGTACGGCTATTAATAATGTAAGCAATACAAAGAAAGATCCGAGGAAGGGATTCAATCCTGTTACAAACATATGATGCGCCCATACCAGGAAGGCCAGAATAGCAATAGCAAAAAGGGATCCTATCATGGCCATATAGCCGAAAATCGGTTTACGTGAATTTACACTCAGTACTTCTGAGACGATACCCATCGACGGTAAGATGATAATATATACTTCGGGGTGACCGAGGAACCAGAACAAATGCTGATAAAGGATAGCGCTTCCTCCTTCATTATCCAGCACATGTCCATTCACCACGATATCGCTGAGGTAAAAACTGGTACCCGCATGGCGGTCAAAAAGCAAAAGAATAAACCCGGACAATAGAACAGGGAATGATAATACGCCCAGTATAGCAGTAAAAAATAAAGCCCAGATTGTTAACGGCAGGCGGGTCATGCTCATACCTTTTGTACGCATGTTCAGTATGGTAGAAATATAATTAAGACCTCCCAGCAAAGACGACACAACAAATAGTGCCATACTTACCAACCAGAGATCCATGCCGACTTTCGATCCTTCCGAAGCTTCAGCCAATGCGCTGAGCGGCGCGTACGACGTCCACCCGCCACTGGCTGGCCCTGTTTGAACAAATAAAGATGATACCATCACAATACTGGCGGTAAAGAAAAACCAGTAAGACAACATATTAAGAAAGGGCGATGCCATATCTCTTGCTCCTATCTGAAGAGGAATAAGAAGATTCGCAAACGTACCGCTCAATCCTGCTGTCAATACAAAAAACACCAGTACCGTACCGTGCATTGTTATCAAAGCATAATAAAATTCCGGCTGTATGTGTCCACCTTTTGCCCATCTTCCAAAAAAAGTTTCCAGTATCGGAAAATCTACATTGGGGAACCCTAACTGTAACCGGAAAAGAACCGAAAACAATCCACCGATGATTGCCCAGACAATACCCGTGACAATAAATTGTTTTGCGATCATCTTGTGATCCTGGCTAAAGACATATTTGGTAATAAAAGTCTCTTTGTGATGATGTACATGGTGTTCATCATGATGAACGTCATGCGTAGTTACAACCTCACTGGGTCCATGATATGTTGCGTCGTTACTCATAGTGTCTCTTTTTTGTTGACAACGATAATCCTGTCAAAAATTTTAGTCTTTTCTCTTTGCAAAGTTACCTTTTGCTTCAATTATTACTGCTGCTGCAGTCGCTTTTGTTGTATCTGTTGCGGCTGGCTTTACAGAAGGATCTTTATCCGGATGGGCCACCAGGTATTGTGGCTTTTTAACAGCCATCCACCGGTCGAACTCAGCCTGTGTTTCCACGACAATTATACCCCGCATGCCGGTATGGCCTTTTCCGCACATCTGGTCGCAGGAAATTTCGTATACAAAATCCGGATTGTTTTCTTTTACCTTCATTTCCTTGGTAGTGTATTTAGGTGTAAACCACATGGTAGTCGGCGTACCCGGCACAGCATCCATCTTCAGGCGGAAATGGCTCAATCCCACGTCATGAATAACATCTTTTGATCCAATGATCAATTTTACTGGTTTATTTACTACACAATGCATTTCCTGCTCCATCCATATATCATCCCTGTTTGCAGCATCATCCCAGATCTGGCCCATGGGGTTATTGTTGGCGGGGTCCACGTTTCTAAAATATTTTTTTCCAAAAATCTTATCTCTTCCTGGGTAACGAAATTCCCAGCCAAATTGCTTTCCTGTTATTTCTATCTGCATAGCCTCCTTGGGTGCATCCCCGGTTATTTTAAACCAGTAGTATAAACCAAAACCTACCAGTACGGTTAGCGCTAAAGCAGGAATTACAGTCCAGATCACTTCCAGTTTATTGTTATGCGGGTAATAAAATGGTTTTCTTTTATCAGATTCCTGGTATTTGTATGCAAACCAGAATAAAGCGATTTGTGTAATAAAAAAAACGATACCGGTAATGTAAAACGTAATCTTCAGCATCAGATCAATCTCCTCTCCCTGTACGGAAGCGGCTTCTCCAAGTACCCGGCCTTTGAGGCTTTCATTGCAAAAGTAAACTCCGATCAATCCGCCAATCAAAAATAACAGCAATAAAAAAGCATTTATCCTGTTGGATTGCCTGCGTGCTTTTTCCAGTCCCCGCAAAACAGAAACATACTCGCTTGCCTTAGCGATCTGAAATGTGATCAAAAAGCCAAGTGCCAGTATCGCTATAATGAAAAAGGTTGTCATACTATAAACCAGTTATTAATAATTCAAATTTTATTCACTAATTCCTTTCTTATGTGTGATGTATTACACTTTCTTTAAAGAAAGGATGATTTTTTGCCATTAACGGAACTTTACTCAAAGACCTGGCGGTAACAAACATTATTAATCCAACAAAACCCAGTGCAATTCCGAAATCAAACAACAGGGATGGTACACGACTTTCGGAAGGTCCCGGAAATACCATTTGGTAGAAATCCAGCCAATGACCAAAAATGATCAGCAGGGACATAAATGTAATGGTTGAATAACGGCGTTTTGAATCTCTTGTCATTAATATTAACAGCGGGGCCAGGAAATTAATTATAAACATCAACCAGTATAGCCCGCTATAAGCTCCTACCACCCGTGGCTTGAAATAAATGGTCTCTTCCGGAATATTAGCATACCATATCAGCATGAACTGTGAAAACCATAGGTAGGTCCAGAAGATAGAGAATGCAAACATGAATTTGCCCAGGTCATGCAGGTGTTCATTATTAGTTAATTCCAGATAATTATTGTTTTTCAGAAATACCACAAACAAAACAATTAACGAAATACCCGCCACAAAAGAACTAGCAAAAGTATACCAACTATACATGGTGCTGTACCAGTGTGCATTGATACTCATTAACCAGAGCCAGGGAATAGAAGACATTACCGTTAAGGCGAACAACGTAATAAATACGGCAGCCCATACGGTATTGTTCCACATGTATTTTTTCCCTTCTGCTACATTAAGAGCCCCGTCATCCGTGCTGCGGGAAAGCTGCCGGATCTTCCATCCCAACACGGACCAGCCTGCAATGGTAATGATGGTCCAGGTTGCAAAAAAACCTTTATTTAAAAAGCCGGCTTTATAAGTAAGGATGGGGTCGTGTTTAACATGTTCGGTATCCGTCCAGTGATAGATTGAATGATTGTTACTGAAACAGATGGCTAATAATACGGCTCCGCAAATAACCCCAATAACCGGAACACAGGTAGAAATTGCTTCGGAAACCCGGCGAAAGCTCAGTTGCCATCCGCCCCATGCCAGGGTGGTGGCACAGATAAAAAACATAACAGCATTTGTAACCAATAAGAAATAAACGCTGTTTTGCAAAAGACTGGCCCAGAACCTGGCATCACTTGCATTCTTTTCTTCAACTGTGCCGGCGCTGCCATGTGTAGTAATATACAATACAATAATAGATACCAATCCCAAAAGCATCAAGGCTATTGAAAGTGTATTATATCGTTTTGGTATTACAAATTGTTCCCTAAGTGTCATCAGTATTCGTTTATTATTTCTTCAAATATTGTCAAAACTATTTTTTTGCAGTAGCTGTACTATCTGTTTTAGCCGTAGTTGAGTCAGCCGGCGCTGCTTTTGCTCCCTGCTGTGATTTTATGTATGCAATCACCATCCAGCGTTGTTTGGTGCTAAGTTGCGATGCATAAGAACCCATTAAATTTTTACCATAGGTGGCAGAATAAAACATTTGTCCTTCCGGCATTTTTGAAACCACCGGATCACCCACCAGGTTTTTAGGCGCTGAAGGATAGGGGCCATCACCACCTTTCCACAAGGGGCCATTGCCATCCAGTTTAGTACCGTGACAAATACCGCAATTCACCAAATACAATCTTTCTGCTTCTTTTCTATCTGCATCTGTGAGGTTGTGCAGCGGGTTAACGACGGCTTTTGCCGCCATATAATTTGCCGTATCAGCCCCTTTGTCCTGTGCTAAAGGAAATGCGGCCAAGTCGCCCCTTGCAATGGTTCCGGCAACAGGTTTTGCGGTATAAGCAACACCTTCTTTTTCAAGAATACTATGATCTTCATATGTTTCAAAAGCCCGGCTATAAGCCATATCCGGCATATACGCTCTCCCGGGAGTCCGGTGTTTATCACTACAGCCAACGACCGCTACCACCGCTGTTACAATTACGCCTATAATTAAGAATTTTTTCATCAAACACTGGTATTGTTAATTAACTGATCTGTTCTTCCTTTTTTATAAGTTTGCTATCATCTTTATCGTAACGGCCAAGCCACCATTCAGTTTCTTTATTCATAACCGTCACATCTTTTGCGCCTGCATTTTCCAGGAAAATTCTCACTTCGCTTTCATTTGTTTTGGCTGTGCACTCAACCGCCAGAACAAACGTGTCATCGGTAGAACGCGGATTGAAATGGTCTTTTTTTACAAAGGGGGCCAATTGGCATAGATAACAAAATGTTAGTACCATGCCGACCGCTGCGAATAATACTGTTAACTCAAATGTGATCGGGATCCATGCCGGCAACGAGAAGAATGGTTTTCCTCCAAAAACAATTGGCCAGTCTGTCGTTAATGCCCAGGTAATAAATCCTACTGCTGTTGCTGTTCCGGTAATCCCGTATATAAAACCGGCCGTATGCAGGCTGGTATCACGCAGGCCGAGAGCGGAATCCAATCCGTGTATAGGAAATGGTGTATACACATCATGAATTTTATAACCCGCTTTACGCACTTTTTTTACAGCAGGAAATAAAACCGCTTCATCATCAAAATTTCCAACTATGAATTTTTTTACAGGCATTTTGTTTAGCTTTTAGCTATGAGCTTCGAACTGCGAGCAACGAAACCCTAAAACCATTTTTATTTTAAAATACAAGCCTGTAGCTCACAGCTAACGGCTTGTAGCTCTTCTTAGGCTCCATGATCGTGTCCATGCACCCCGGCAAACTCTTCCGCACTTTCATGTTCCACTTTATCCATCTTTTCTTTATATGTATCACCACTTCTTTTCAAAATATGTTTGATTTCCGCCAGTGCAATTACCGGGAAATACTTTGAGAACAGGAAATAACAGGTAAAAAACAATCCAAATGTTCCCATATAGAAACCAACTTCCCAAATAGTAGGAGTATAGTATGTACTCCATGAACTGGGCAGGTAATCGCGATATACCGACGTAACGATAATTACGAAACGTTCGAACCACATACCGACGTTGACCAATATCGACATAAAGAAAGTCACCAGCAGGTTCCTTCTCATTTTACGGAACCAGAATATCTGGGGAGAAAGAACATTACAGCCCATCATGATCCAGTAGGCCCATCCATAAGGACTGGAAAGGTTTAGCCTGTTTTCAAAGAAAGCAAAATTTTCATACGGATTAGCGCCGTACCAGGAAATAAATAACTCAGTCAAATAGGCAATACCCACGATAGAACCTGTTAACACAATTACCTTATTCATTACATCAATATGCTCAAGCGTGATATATTGTTGCAAGCCCAGTACTTTTCTAGTTACAACCAAAAGCGTCTGCACCATAGCGAATCCCGAAAAGATGGCGCCCGCCACGAAGTAGGGAGGGAATATCGTTGTATGCCAGCCCGGAACCACCGAAGTAGCGAAGTCAAAGGACACTATCGTGTGTACCGAAAGTACAAGCGGTGTACTCAAACCAGCCAATACCAATGAAAGGGCTTCATGACGCTGCCAGTGTTTGGTTGAGCCTGTCCAGCCAAATGATGCTACTCCATAGAATAATTTTCTCCATTTCAATCTGGCCCTGTCACGCAATGTCGCGAGATCAGGAAGCAAACCACTATACCAGAATAACAGGGATACTGTGAAATAAGTTGATATCGCGAATACATCCCAAAGAAGGGGGGAGTTAAAATTTACCCATAGAGGACCGCGGGTATTTGGATAAGGAAGTACGAAGAAAGCCATCCACACACGACCCATGTGCCAAATCGGAAACTGGCCGGCGCACATGACAGCAAAGATTGTCATGGCTTCAGCTGCCCGGTTCACCCCTGTTCTCCAGCCCTGACGGAATAATAATAAGATGGCAGAAATCAGCGTACCGGCGTGACCAATACCTACCCACCATACGAAATTGGTAATATCCCATCCCCAACCCACTGTTTTATTCAGGTTCCATTGTCCCGTACCATAAATAACTTCCATGGTAACGGATATAATGCCGAATGTCAACAAGCCTACTGAAATAAGAAAACCTGCCCACCATAACTTGCTGGGTCTTGTTT
>JAOQAL010000074.1 GCA_025963615.1 Chitinophagaceae bacterium
TACTTTGTTCAGAAAAAACCAACGACTCTTCATTGAGGGAATGGCTTATCAGGCTTTCCTTTTTTAGTTTCTTTATCAGAATACTCCGCATCACTTTTACAAGATAACTATGAGTATGAGTAATGTCACTCAACGTATTCCGGTAATTCCATAATTCAATAAAAACTTCCTGTAGTGCATCTTTGGCAAGATCCCTGTTATCGGTTATCCGCATCGCGGCAATAAATAATCTGTCCACATATTTGTCATAAAAATACCCTAAGGCCTGCGAATCACCTTTTTTGAGACGATTCCAATAGAGCGTATCTATCGATGGCACTTTATCAATCATTCTATATCAAATATGTTTAAGTACATGATGGTCGTTTTTTCCTGCCCGATCCTGGTAATTTTCCATAACGCGGATATACTGCAAGAAACTATTGCCTTATAAAGCGTTTGAAATATATTTTTGTTGCCTGAAGCAGGTCGCCAGATGAAACCGGGTTTTTGTCTAACAAGGCGGACGGGATTGGAGATAGTTTCTGTGAGCAGCAATGGCCATTTTACCTGCGACATTGCTGTGCCATATTTAAGAATCATCACACAAAAAGGAACATCTTTTTCCTCCATAACAATCGTATTAAGCAGTCAATCCATTTCCTACTGCGGGCAGGAATTGAAAATTACCAATAACGTTTTGCTTAACTGTCCTGATCTGTCCTGATTAAAGAAAAATGAAATCTTCATTCAACTTTACGATTAAAATTTATTGATTAATCCTGAGTATGAAGTTCAAGTTATTATCTTTAGATACTGGAGGCTGGGTGCGGGATGCGGGATGCTGGATACGGGATGCTGGATGCTGGATGCGGGATGCTGGATACGGGATGCTGGATATTGGATGCTGGATGGATTAATAATTTAAAAACGTCAACTACCTGTATGAGACCTATTGTTCAAATCTCCCTTGATCTTACCAATATCGATGAAGCGCTTGAAACCGCGGCGCTGGCCATGCGTGCAGGTGTAGACTGGCTGGAAGCTGGTACGCCGCTAATTCTTGCGGAAGGTTTACATGGTGTAAGAAAATTAAGAGAGGCTTTCCCGGGGGTTCCGATTGTAGCTGATTTGAAAACAATGGATGGCGGTTATCTTGAAGCTGAAATGATGGCGAAAGCGGGTGCCACTCATGTGGTGGTGATGGCAAGAGCCCATGCTGAAACTATTAAGTGTGTAGTAAATGCAGGCCGCGATTTCGGAGCAAAAGTAATGGGCGATAATTTGGGCTGTGAGGATATGGTGACTGCAGCAAAATGGCTGGAAGACCTGGGCTGTGATTATATCGTTCACCATATTGGCTATGATGAACGAAGAGGTATTGCAGCACAAGGCAAAAGAATGCCGAGCCCGCTGGATCAACTTCGCGAAGTGGTAAGCGCGGTGAATATCCCTGTACAGGCAGTTGGCGGATTGTCGCTGGAACAGGCTATCCGGTGCCCGGAGTATGGAGCGCCATTAGTTGTATTGGGAGCTCCTTTGACAATTGATGCCGACGCATTCAAAACTGCGGATGGTAATCTTGAAGATTCATTGCGTTTGATTTGTCAGATGGTGCACGCCTACGGCGATGTGAAAACCGGTCCGGCAAAAAATAGTTAACACGATATTATTCATAAACCAATAAAAGCAGGACTGTTGAACGTTGGATCATGAACAAAGGGCATCCCGTTCGCTCAAGGCGGTACTAAGGCCCAATAGATGCTCAACAGACCGGCTCAAAAAATAATTTAAACATGTCAACAGCTATAAAATCCGCAGCAGTTATTAATTATGCGCCTGAAAAAGGCTCTGTTGAAATCAGGGAAATTGAAAAACCTGAAATCGGTGAAGAAGATGTATTACTGGAAGTAGTAAATGTAGGTGTTTGCGGAAGCGATTTGCATCAGTGGACTTCCGATCATAGCTGGCCGGTTAATTACCCGGTCGTGCTTGGTCATGAATTTGGTGGCCATATTGCAGAAATTGGAAGCCGGGTTACCCATTGGAAAATGGGTGACCGGGTAGTAAGCGAAACCGCCGCGATCATAAATCCCAACAGCCCTTTATCAAGAACTGGCTTATATAATTTAGATCCTGACAGGAAAGGTTTTGGCTACGGCGTGAATGGAGCGATGACGCGTTTTGTAAAGGTACCGGCAAGATGTTTGCACCGGGTGCCAGATCATCTCCCCTTTGAACAGGCATGTCTTACAGAGCCCTGTTGCGTTGCTTACAATGCGGTAGTCGAAAATTCACGTATTAAACCGGGTGACAGTGTAATTGTCCTGGGACCGGGTACGATCGGCATTCTCTGCGCTGCCATGGCAAAACTATGCGGAGCCGACGTCGCCGTAGTTGGATTGGAAGCAGACCGTCACCGGCTAAACATTGCAAAACAATACGGTTGCGACGTGATCATTGGCGATGCCACGGAATGGGCTAAGCGAAAAGATGGCTTAGGGGCTGATTTTATTATTGATGCCGCCGGCTCAAGCGTTACGCTTAAAATTGCGTTGCAATTGGTGCGGCCTAATGGGCATATCACCAAAGTGGGTTGGGGGCCGCAGCCATTAGGATTTTCCCTGGACGCGCTGGTTCAGAAAAATGTAACGCTGCAAGGTAGCTTTAGTCATAACTGGCCTATCTGGGAAAAAGTCATTTCTCTTCTGGCAGGTAAAAAGTTAGATGTTACCCCGATCATCGGTGGCGTATGGCCAATAACCGAATGGCATGAAGCATTCGAAAAAATGCATACTGGTGAAGTGGTAAAAAGTGTGCTCAAACCTGTTTAATCATGAGACTGGAAAATAAAGTAATCATTGTAACTGGCAGCACGACGGGCATTGGTAAAGCGATAGCCCTACGTTGTGTTGCTGAAGGCGCCCGGGTAGTTATCCACGGCCTGGAAGAAGCGTGGGGCAAGGACGTAATGACTGAATTGGGGAATGAAAAAGCGGTACTGCATATTGAAGACATCAGCCTGGATGGGACTCCTGAACGGTTAGTGGATCTTGCTATAAAAACTTTCGGCAGGCTGGATGCGGTTGTAAACAATGCAGCCATTGTTGCTTCCTCTGATATTCATACAACGGATAAAAATTTTCTGCGCAAACTGCTCGAAGTAAATACTATTGCACCTTATGCATTGATTAAGGCGGCATTACCTTTTTTGACCCTTCAACATGGTTGTGTGTTAAATATCGGTTCCGTGAATGCCTACAGCGGCGAACCCAATCTTTTTGCCTACAGTGTTTCCAAAGGGGCCTTAATGACCCTGACAAGAAACCTTGGTGATACCTTACACCGGGAAAATGGGGTTCGTGTGAACCAGATCAACCCCGGTTGGGTATTAACGGAGACAGAAAAAAAACGGAAAAAAGATCACGGACTGGCCGAAGACTGGTACAAAGATTTACCTTCTGTATATGCCCCCGCCGGAAGAATTTTATGGCCATCGGAAATCGCCGCGGCGGCTGTTTACTGGCTGGGCGACGAAAGTGGCCCCATCAGCGGACAGGTAGTGGATTTGGAACAGCACCCATTTATAGGCCGTAATCCACCGAAAGATTCAACTACCATTCATAAATCAAAATAAGCATTACTAAGCATGCCTAAGTTAGCAGTATTTCCAAAAGCATTCATGAATGCCTTGTGTAAGGATGGCAGTATGAAAGTAAAAGAGTGGATTGAATTAGCCGTAAAACTTGATATAGAGGGGTTGGAATGGTATGCGGGTTTTCTTGAAATGGCTGATAAAAAAAAATGGAGCCTGTTCCGCAGCATGGTTGAAGATCATGGAAAAGTAATTCCTATGATGTGCTGCTCACCTGATTTTACCCATCCCGACAAAGCATTTCGTGAAAAAGAAATTGTAAAGCAAAAGAACTGGATTGACATGACCTATACACTGGGAGGCTCTTATTGCAGGGTACTTTCCGGTCAGCGACGTCCCGAGCTCAGCATGGATGAAGGCGTAAAGTTGGCGGCTGATTGCATTTATGATTGTTTACCCTATGCGCAGGAACGCCATATCACATTGATCCTGGAGAACCATTATAAAGATGATTTCTGGGAGTATCCTGAATTCGCGCAAAAGATGGATATCTTCTGCCAGCTTGTAGACCGTATTGACCATCCTTATTTTGGCGTGAACTATGATCCCAGTAACACGTACCTCGCTGGGGAAGATCCGATCGAACTTCTTAAGCGGGTTTCAAAGCGTGTAGTTACGATGCATGCCAGTGACCGTTATTTAAAAGAAGGCACCCTTGAAGATTTAAGGAAAGAAGAAGGGGGTGCCCTGGGATATGCCAAACGATTAAGCCATGGCGAAATCGGCAAAGGTTTAAATGATTATGACGCTATTTTTACTGAATTAAAGAGAGTCGGTTTTGATAACTGGATCAGCATTGAAGATGGTGTAGATGGCATGGATCAATTAGAGCGTAGTGTTTCTTTTTTAAGAAAAAAAATTTCGCAGTACTGGGGGTGAGTGGTGAATGGTGAATAATGAATAGTGAATAGTGAGTGGTATTAAAAAATATAACTCGTAAGCAGTCCTTATTACCCACTCACCACTCACCACTCATCTATAAATTGCTACTTCGCTGTAACCGTCACTGTTTTTAAACCCGCGGTACATACCGGCACTGTTAAATAACAAAACTGCGTTGCCCTCCGCATCTACGCCAATCATCCCGCCTTCCCCTTCCAGTTTGACCAGTTTTTCATGTACCACTAAATTTATCGCTTGCTGCAAACTCATTCCCTTATATTCCATTAAACAACTTACGTCATAGGCGGCCACACTACGGATGAATGGTTCACCATGACCGGTGCAACTGATTGCACAGGTTCTGTTATTGGCATAGGTACCACATCCAATTACTGGTGTATCGCCAATACGGCCATATTTTTTATTAGTCATCCCCCCGGTGCTGGTTGCCGCGGCAATATTACCATAACTATCACAGGCTACAGCGCCGACTGTTCCGAATTTTTTATCCTGGTAGCTATCGGGATTTGTTAATTCTTCTCCCTGCTCCCGGCTGTGATCTAATGCATAATTATCTGAATCGCGGATGGCTTTCCATTGATCGTACCGGAACTGGCTAAAAAAATATTCATCCGGCTCCAGTTTTATTCCCTGTTTAATTGCAAAATCATTGGCGCCTTTACCACTCAAAAAAACATGTTCGCTGTTATTCATTACTTCCATGGCCAGTTCAATTGGATTGCGCACGTTTCGTACACCGGCAACGGCCCCTGCCTGCAGATTTTTACCTTCCATGATAGCCGCATCCATTTCCTGCAAACCTTTTTTGGTGAACACGGAACCTCTGCCTGCATTAAAAAGAATATTGTCTTCCAGCACCACCGTGGCTGCTTTTACAGCATTCACAGCCGTTCCTCCTTCTTCCAACACAGCATATCCCGTTTCTAACGCAACCTGCAACCCTTTAAGATAAGCGGCTTCCAATTCGGGGATCATGTCTTCTCTCAGGATAGTTCCCGCACCTCCATGAATAGCTAACGTATATTTTGACATCGATAAAAGATTATTTTAACTGGTCCGGAAATAATTACTTGCCTGCTAGATAGTTTATTGGTTTTAGAGCAATTATTAAGTAAATCAAGATAGCGGTTTGTTTTTATCAGTTATAAAAAAATCCCTCTCCTGATCTACTATAGCTGATTACCAGCAGTTATTTTTTCGACAATTTGCAGCGGTTCAATCAGGTTCATACAAGCCCAATCGCCGCGATAGCAGGGTTTATTTCCAAATACAGAGCAGGGTCTGCAATATAATTCAACCTGCACCGCATTTTCCAATGCCTGATTCCATCCTGTAAATCCGGCGAAAGGATGCGTAGCCCCCCATAGAGAAACAACTTTTGTATTTACAAGCGATGCAAAGTGCATGTTGGCGGAATCCATGCTGATCATCGTTTGCAGGTATGACATCAAAATTAATTCATCTTCAAGAGAAAGTTTTCCTGCCGCGTTAACCACTCCTTTATACTTCTCTTCCCACTGCGCCAAAGTTGCTGCTTCAGCGCTGCTGCCAAAAAGGATAATTTTTATTCCCGGCCTGCGGTATAATTTTTTAATCACCTCTTCCATTTTTTCCAGGGGATACATTTTTTCTTGATACGCAGCGAAAGGCGCCAGCCCGATCCACCTGTCTCTTTTTTCTCCTGTGAGTGAAATGATTTTTTCCGACAGCATCACCGGTTGGGCGAACATGGAAGTAAAATCAAAATTAAAATCGTATCCCAATTCACGGAAAACATCTCTGTACC
>JAOQAL010000108.1 GCA_025963615.1 Chitinophagaceae bacterium
AAGGGCAATACAAATAGCCCAGACACTCGAAACATCAGCAAGAGAAGCAGCTTATATTGATGCCATTGCTTCGTTTTATACGGATTGGAAAAAGGTTGACCATCGCACCCGGTGCCTGAATTTCGAACGGGGCATGGAAAAAGTTTACAGGGATTATCCGGATGATAAAGAGGCGGCTGTATTTTATGCGCTGGCGCTTGATGCCGCAGCTGACCCAAAAGATAAATCTTTCAGTCAACAAAAAAAGGCCGGAGACATCTTACAGGCGCTTTATCCCGGCCAGCCCAATCATCCGGGCATTGTGCATTATATTATTCATACTTATGATTATCCCGAACTTGCACAAAAAGGACTGGCTGCAGCGAGAACCTACGCTTCTGTTGCTCCCTCCTCAGCACACGCTTTGCATATGCCCTCACATATTTTTACACGCCTGGGGCTTTGGGATGAATGCATTCATTCAAATCTTGTTTCGGTAGCATCTGCCCGATGCTATGCTGAAGCAGCCGGTATAAAAGGTCATTGGGATGAGGAACTTCATGGACTGGATTATCTCGTGTACGCCTACCTGCAAAAAGGAGATACTGACTCTGCCAAAAAGCAATGGGATTATTTGAAAACAGTGAATGAAGTGCATCCTGTCAATTTTAAAGTAGCTTATGCGTATGCTGCCATTCCATCACGTTATGTGTTAGAAAATAAAATGTGGCAGGAAGCTGCAAACCTTGAAGTAACTCCCACGCATTTTCCATGGAACAAATTTCCATGGCAGGAAGCCATCATTCACTTTACCCGTTTACTGGGCTCCGTTCATATGAATGACCTCGTTTCAGCAAAAAATGAACTGAAAGCATTGAACCGTATCCATGATACCTTACTGAGTCAAAAAGATATTTATAAAGTCAACCAGGTAGCAATACAGGTAAAAACCTCTGAAGCATGGATACTTCTGAAAGAAGGAAAGAATAGTGAAGCCCTTATACAGATGCAACTTGCTGCGGACATGGAAGATAAAACGGAAAAACATCCGGTAACTCCCGGTGAAGTTATTCCGGCAAGAGAGTTATTAGGAGATATGCTTTTGCACCTGGATATGCCAATGAAAGCTTTAGATGCCTACGAAGCAGATTTGCAAAAACATCCAAATCGGTTCAATGCACTTTACGGGGCCGGTGTGGCTGCACAAAAATCAAAAAACACACAAAAAACCAAGTCATATTTCCAGCAATTATTGAATGTGGCGGGCAATGCGAATTCAAAAAGGCCTGAGTTGACGATTGCTAAGCAATTTTTAAAAGCGTAAGTGCAAATAAAAAAATGTATAAGAATAACAAGATATCTTTTTCCCACAAACTAATTGTCTGCTTATTAACAGGCATATTGACATCTTATATCTTAAGAAGATTCAACCCGGCTTATTTGCCTGGCTGGCTCCCTAAAATTTTCATATCCCTTTTTTTCTGGTCCTTTTTATTGGCGCCTATCCTGTTTATTCCTATCTGGCAGATGAGGGAAAAAAGAAATAAAATTGATTCAGTTGCTACGCTAGGTTTTTTCCAAGCCGTGTTGATCTATTTTTTAGCGTTTGACTTTACTAAATGGGCCTTACTGAAATTCCTGCATTTGCATATGACTACCTCATTGGGATGGATGGAAATGCCAATGACCATGTTATCGGGAGAACAACAGGGTTCTCATTTCTTCGGGCAAAATTACCCAATGGTTGTGGCCCTCGGGATTTTCGAGCTTTCGGGAGCGATCCTTATTTTATTCAGGAAAACGAGACTATCAGGCGCTTTAATCCTGTTTGTAATGTCGGCAAATATTGTATTGCTGGATTTGATGTATGGGGTAAAAGGCCCGCTTCCGGAAGCCTGTTTATTACTTTGCGTTGTTACGTATATAGCTTTACAGGACTTCGATAAAATAATCAACTTCTTTTTCCGGGCAAGTAATCGCTTGCCCAAATTTAATTTTAAAAGCAATCTTCTCAAGAATGCCCTAAGGATCTCTGCAATCATCATTCCTGCACTGGTCCTGATCCCGCATTATAAAGCGCAATATCGTCCCAACCTTACAGGGAAATATAAAATCCTGAAAATGACTGTCAATGGAAAAGAGCGTTTACCCGACTCTTGCGACAACAACACTTTCTCAAACGTATATTTTGATCTAGGTGATTATTTTGCATTTACTTCCAGTGATTTTAATAAAATCCAGGTCGGGTCTTTTGAGTTTGATGAAGCAACGCGTCAACTCAAAACTGTTTGGCGATACCCGAAAGGGTTCAACGATACGCTATTTGCTAAAGTTTCCGCTTTGGACAAGGAAAATAAAATGAATCTCTCAGGTATCATGGGTAAGGACACAGTACGGATAGTGCTTTTGAAGAAAGAGGTGAAATCCGTCACTAAAACCTATTAGGTCAAAGATTGACCACATGCCCGTGTTAAGCAGCCAACTGCACTAAACAAGAATAGGTTCCTGATGAAACTTCGCCTTATAATCCAGCGGAGACAAACCGGTGATCTTCTTAAAAACTTCCCTGAACGCTTTATCATCTGAATAACCCACTTCATTCATTACCTCGAAAATGGTCTTCCTGCCTTTTTCCAAAGTACGTTTGGCGACTTCCACTTTTACACGTTGCAGGTATTCCACCGGGGTGTTCCCGGTAGCTTTGATAAAACGCCGGTCAAAATTACGCCGGCTGGCAGAAAGTTTTAAGGCAAGATCCTCGAAAGAAATTCTTTCACCGAGGTTCTCTTCAATATAGGTCTGTGCCTGGCAGATCAATTCATCGCCATGGTTCTTCTGTGTTTGAAAAATATGGAAAGGCGATTGCGAGTTCCTGTCCATATCAATTTGAAAAACTTTTGCGCAGAAAATAGCGGTCTGCCTGTCGAAATATTTTTCAACCAGGAATAATACCAGGTTCAAAAAGGAATATGCCCCTCCATTGGTATAGATCCCGGGCTCCACGGTGATCAGTTTATCTGCGTGAACCGTAACATTCGGAAACAGCCGCTTGAAATCGGCTGCCGCATTCCAGTGCGTGGAACAGGTCTTCCCTTCCAGCAAACCGGTGGCGGCCAGCAAAAATGCGCCTGTGCAGATACTCGCGATTTCAGCGCCATTCTTATATTGCTTCCAGATCCAGTTGATCAGTGCTGCATTCGTTTTGATCACCTCGTCGTACACATGCGAAACGGAAGGAATGATCAGCAGATCCGTCTTCTTTATTTCCTCAATATTGACAGGATAAATTGAAAAAAAACCGCCATCCAATGTCAGCTCGGTCACAAAACCCGCTATACGGATCTCCATCATGGGTTTATTTCCCATTTTTTGCCAATACGCATTCGCATGGGTGAGGATCTGAAACGTACCCGCTATACTGGCCAGGTTAGCGTAGCCGTTAGGGACAATGATCGTGACTTGCTTCATGGTGAAAATCTTTGCCATAAAGATATCTCATTACCTTGTCCAAATCAACCCCCTAAATTGTCTATTTCACACCCCATCGTTCGCAAATTAAGACCGTACATTCGTTTAGTTCATCACCAAACTCATACATAAAATGACTACGCCAGATTTTACCACTACCCTGTTGGTAGACCAAACGCCGGAAGAAGTATTCAATGCCATCAACAATGTTCGCGGGTGGTGGTCAGAAGAAATTGAAGGCAGGACAGAAAAACTAAATGATGAGTTCTCATATCATTACGAAGATGTCCATTATTGCCAAATGAAATTGATTGAAATCATCCCCAACGAAAAAGTCGTTTGGCTGGTCAAGTCAAACTATTTCAAGTTTACAAAAGACAAAAGCGAATGGACGGGTACAAAAATCAGTTTTGAGATCTCTGAAAAGGATAACAAAACGCAGGTCCGGCTTACACACCATGGTTTGGTACCCGAATATGAATGTTACGAGATCTGCCAGGGTGCCTGGACCAACTATATCAACAATAGTTTGCGCAGCCTGATCACCACTGGTAAAGGTCAGCCGAACGGCAAGGGCAAACCACAAACTGAAGATGAAAAGAAACTTAGTTCTGCAGATCAGCAATAAAGAAAAGAAAGAACCCGGTTATACAGCAACCTTTACGGTGAGTGACCCGCAGGAGGCCGGATGCCTCTGTTTTTCTCTGTGCCTCTGTGTTAAAAGGCTACCGGATCTTTAACACAGAGGCACGGAGGAAACAGAGAATACTATCATGGGATCCGCGGCTACAGATTCTCTATCACATCACGGTAGCCCCGGCCTATCGGAATAGAGACCCCGTTCACTTCTACCATTTCCGCGGTATATGAATCGATCTTACCCACGGATATGATAAAGGACCGGTGGATCCGTTTGAACAGTTGCGGGGGCAACA
>JAOQAL010000129.1 GCA_025963615.1 Chitinophagaceae bacterium
AGCCAGAGTAAGCAAATTGAGAGACAAGCTGCAGAATGCATTATTGCAAATAGAAGAATCGTACCTGAACGGCGATAAACAACATAAGTTGCCGCATGTAACAAATATTTCTTTCAAATATGTAGAAGGGGAAGGGTTGATGATGGGTTTTAATAAAAATATCGCGGTGTCATCGGGTTCTGCCTGTACATCTGCATCGTTGGGACCGTCTTATGTTTTAAAAGCATTAGGCCTTGGCGATGACCTGGCACATAGTTCACTTCGTTTTGGACTGGGCCGGTTCACTACCGAAGAACAAATTGATTACACGATAGAGCAGGTTACGGCCACGATAAACAAATTGAGAGAAATGAGCCCGTTGTGGGAAATGTATAAAGAGGGGACTGATTTGAATACGATAGAATGGGCGCATCGGTAGTAATGTAAAACGCAGAATGGAAAATATAAAAGTATAAACTCGTTTTAGATGTTAGATTTGAACCAGGCATAATTCATTATACAAACAAAAAAGTATGAGTGTACCAACAACAGAGAATGCAATATATGTAAGCGATAAGGCAAAAGTGAAAGTGAAGCAATTGATGGCGGATGCTGGCGTTGCGGATGACCCGTCTTATTTTCTTCGGGTAGGCGTGATAGGCGGAGGCTGTTCAGGGTTAAGTTATAAAATGGACCTGGATAACCAACCGAAGCCGATGGACCAGGTATTTGAAGACAATGGTCTGAAAGTGGTAACGGATTTAAAAAGTTTTTTGTACCTGGTAAATACGGTACTTGATTTTTCAGATGGGCTAAATGGTAAAGGATTTTTCTTCAATAACCCCAATGCAAGCCGTACCTGCGGTTGCGGTGAAAGTTTTTCAGTATAATTTTATTTTTCTATTTTTAAGGAGTAGCCTCCCTGTTTGTCAGGGAGGTTTTTTATTACGGTTGTCTCGTCTTTGTGCTGTTTAAAAAAAATAAGATGTAAATTTCTTATACACTGAAAGCGTGCAGTGTCTCAGCCAGCGGCTGAAAGGATGATTGGGAATTTTATCCTGCGTAGCGTTATGATAAAATAAAAAACCTTCCTGATGGAAGGCTTTTCTATGCAATTAGTTGTGATTTGGGGCGGTAATATAGACCTTTAACTTATTGTACCAAAAAATTTTGCTTATAAAATTCATTTTTTGTTAATAAAACCAGCTGATAAACTCCTTTACTGATCATAGCAGGCAGAGCGATAGTAACATAATTATCCTTACCATCATGATTTATAACCTGCCCGGCTATCTTCACTCCGTTGGAAGCATATACAACAGCCTGGTACCGGCCTTTTGAAAGGGCTGTCATCTGGAAACTAAGATTTTTATTTACTGGATTAGGATAAATAGGGATAGAATTATCAATTTTAGTGACATACGCGCGCCGGCTGATACTGTAAAATATTTTTCCGTTAGCAGTTGCCTTTATCCGGTAATAATTCAATCCCGTTGAAGGTGATTTATCCGTGTACAGGTAAGAGTCTCCATTGTGTAAAATAGTATCCAGTGTTTCCCATCGCACACCATTATTACTTTTTTCGGCAATGAAATATTCAAAATTGCTGCTATCCGGTACCTCCCAAAGTAGGTAGACATTCTCGTTATCACTACGGGTAACAAAGCCTGTGAAATTTATAGTACCGGTATCCTGGGAAAACACATCGGAGCAGCAAAGCATGCTTATTGCGATTATGCCAATAAATCTCAACATAACTTAAATCTTTAAGTTTATAAATAACTATTTCCGGCCAGCTTAAGGTATGAGCCTGTAATGATGAACAAGGGGTGGTTTAACAGAAGGAGATTAACCTTCAGGCGTATCCAAATATAATCACTTTACCTTATTTTGCAGCGTCTTGAAGCAACTTTATGTGGTCAGTTTGTAAAAAAGAGCTCCGTCAATTCTTCAGCAGCCTTACAGGTTATATCGCCATCGTAGTTTTTCTATTGGTGAACGGCCTGGTATTGTTTGTTTTTGAGAATAATATTTTTGATTTTGGATATGCTACCCTGGATCGTTTTTTTCAATTAGCGCCCTGGATATTATTGCTTTTAATTCCTGCTATCACCATGCGGAGCTTTTCTGATGAATTTAAAGGGGGCACTTATGAAATATTGCAAACACGACCTTTAACCCGTTGGCAGATCATTGGGGGTAAATATGCAGGCAGTCTGATTGTAGTATTAATAGCCCTGCTACCTACAGTTATCTATATTTTTTCTATACAACAACTTTCATCAGGCGAGGGAATAGATTGGGGTGCAACCATGGGTTCCTATACCGGTTTGTTTTTTCTCGCCTCTGTTTTTACTGCTATTGGAGTTTGTACGAGCAGCTTCACTCATAATGCGGTAATAGCTTTTATTATAAGTTTAATAGGTTGCGCATTAATATATTATGGATTTAGCGCCATCAGCAAGTTGCCCGGGTTGAGCAGCGGTGCAGATTATTATGTTGAAATGGCTGGCATTGATTTTCATTACCGGAGCGTAAGCCGCGGAGTTATTGATACGAGGGATATTGTTTATTTTTTAAGCGTTATTGTTTTATTCCTTTTTATGACAAACCGTAATCTGTTAAAACGATAATTGCAGGATGAAAAAAATTTTTGCTTCAAAATACTGGTGGATTTTCTTATTGGGTTTTCTTTTTGGAATTAACTTCCTGGCTTCTGTTTTTCATTCCCGGTTCGACCTGACGAAGGAAAAAAGATACACTCTCAGTAAAGCGACAAAGAATTTACTGGGCCATCTTGAAGCACCGGTATCCATTGATGTGTTTTTAAAAGGTGAATTTCCTGCAGGCTTTAAAAAACTGGCCAATAGTGTACAGGAATTTTTGCAGGAATGTAAGGAATATAGTAATGGAAAATTGAGATTTCAACTCATTGATCCATTCAGGAGCGCCACTGATTCGGCGGAAACTTTTTTTAGAGAAACAAGGGCACAAATAATTCAGGATTCGGCAAAAATAGCAAGAGACACATCAGGTTCATTTGAAAGCCAGCTAAGGTTAGAGATTCTACATAGCCATAGTGATAATACGGATAAACAGATTGTGCAGGAATTTACATTGTACCTGATGGATTCCCTAAGATCAATTTATAATATCTCTCCTCTAACTCTTCAGGCCCCCGGTAAAGTAGGGGACGAGCAGGTCGAAAAAAAGGTTTGGCCCGGTGCGCTGATCCATTTTGAAAATACAACCGGGGGGGTCAACTTATTACAAGGGCAAAAAAGTTATGGCACTACCCCTGAAGAACTGGCTGCATTATACAATGATGTAGAAGCTACGCTTGAATACAAATTTGCCGGCGCGATACAAAAACTGGTAACAAAAGAAAAGCCACTGGTTGGATATGTATTGGGTAATGGCGAAGGTTGGGGCTACAACGTAAATGATGTGATACAAACCCTTATTCACAATTACCGCTTTGATACCGTTAACATCCGGAAAATACCTTACATCCCTTCTGAATTTAACGCGCTGGTAATTCTTAAACCTACCATTCCATTTACCGATGAGGATAAATTTAAAATTGATCAGTATGTCATGCGTGGTGGCAGATTGTTCTGGATGGTGGATAATATGTATGCCGAAATGGATAGCCTGACCAAAGCGGATGGCTTTATAGCTTATGACCGGGCATTGAACTTAGAAGATATTCTTTTCCGTTATGGAGTGAGGCTTAATCAGAATCTTTTGCAGGATATGCAAAGCGACAAGCTACCCCAAATGAGCAATGATCCCAATAACAAACAAATACGATTTATCGACTGGCCTTTTTTTCCCGTATTAAATGGAACAGATCATCCTATCAGTAAAAATCTTGACGGAGTAAGAGCGATGTTTCCGAATACGCTGGATACTGTAAAGGTGGATGGGATTAAGAAGACGTTTCTGCTACGTTCATCCGTTAATGCCAGGGTATTGCAGGCGCCTGCCAGGGTGGATATTGAATTTTTCCGCTCGCCACCGGATATTAAGCAATTTTCCGTCCGTGACACCGGGGTAGCCGCTTTACTGGAAGGGAAGTTCAAATCTTTATATGCCGGCCGCATTCCTTCTGCATTGGCGGATACATTGAAATCATACGGTGTGCCGGTGAAATCTGGCAGCGAGGTTGATACTAAAATGATTGTTGTTGCCGATGGCGATATTGCTACCAACACGATGAGCCAGCAATATGGGCCAATGCCCATGGGATACAATTTTTATACAACCTATACATTCGCTAACAAGGAATTTTTCAATAATGCCATGGAATACCTGGTGAATCCTTCCAATATTCTTGAAACCAGGGCGAAAAATTTTACATTGCGTTTATTGAATCCACGGAAAGTAAAAGAGCAAAGGGGCCTGTGGCAAACTGTAAACATCGCGTTACCGCTTGTTCTTATTATTTTGACCGCTTTCATTTATCAACAGTCAAGAAAGAGAAAGTATGCATCTTAGTTGAGGTTCCCCTTCCGGTGAGGTAACCTGCATTTAGTATCTTTGTTGTAACTAATTTGTATTAATGTCACCTACCCAGATCAGTTATCTCGTTTTCGGTATTGTTTTATTGTTAGCAGTCATTCTCGATCTTGGCTTGCTTAGTAGACGTTCGGCAACGATCAGTTTACGCAAAGCGTTAATTCAAACCGTGTTTTGGGTTTTGCTTGCTCTTGCATTCGGCATATTTGTATGGTATGAAAAAGGACGTACCGAAGCTATTGAATACGTCAGCGCTTATATGATGGAGTGGAGTCTCAGTATTGATAATATTTTTGTTTTTATTCTCATTTTTGGTTTTTTTAAGATTAAAGAAAATCATGAAGCCCGTGCACTATTAATCGGCATCTTAATGGCTATTGTTTTTCGCATCATTTTTATTTCAGCCGGCGTCATATTGGTGGACCGGTTTTCCTGGATATTATATATTTTCGGAGCTTTCCTTGTTTATACAGGCATTAAGATTTTTTCGGTCAAACAGGACCATGTGGAGTTTGATCCAGCATCCAATCCTGTGTACAAATTCCTTAACAGATTTCTTCCTGTTGTGCATGATGATGAAGGTGGAAAATTCATCATTCGCAAAGACGGCAAGCGGTTCTTTACAAATATGTTTGTGATTGTTATACTGCTGGCCACTACAGATATTGTATTTGCACTGGATAGTATTCCCGCGGTATTTGCTATCGTGGCATCCAAAGAAGAAATGATTATTTATACCAGTAATATCTTTGCTGTATTGGGGTTGCGTTCATTATTCTTTCTGCTGAAAGGAGCGGTAAATAAATTTGAGTACCTGCAACAGGGCATTGCGGTCGTATTGATATTTATCGGCTTAAAAATGCTGGCGGAAATATTTCATTTTAAAGTACCGGCATATATTTCGCTGATTGTGATTATTATCTGCCTGGCAGGATCAATTGTTTATTCGGTTCAAACTGCTAAAAACGAAAATGGCAAAACCCCGTAAACTGGCGCCGTGCAATACACAACTAAAAAAATAGCGGAAATTGTAAACGGCAAGCTATTGCAGTTGTATCATGATGCCGGCATTGAGCATCTTTTACTGGATAGCCGGAAAACCTATGCAGCAGCTACTTCCGTTTTTTTTGCGTTAAAAGGGCCGCGGCGTGACGGCCACCTGTTTATCCAGGATCTGTATAAAAAAGGAGTTAGAAATTTTGTCATAAGCAAAGAGTTCGATTGGTCATTATACCCGGACGCGAATATTATTTCTGTACCTGATTCATTGGATGCCTTACAGCAATTGGCTGCTGTTCACAGGCAACAATTTGATGTACCGGT
Organism: Chitinophagaceae bacterium; assembly: GCA_025963615.1. Taxonomy (GTDB): domain Bacteria; phylum Bacteroidota; class Bacteroidia; order Chitinophagales; family Chitinophagaceae; genus JAFDYH01. The sequence goes on from JAOQAL010000129.1 coordinate 5,824, forward strand.
AATCGGCATTACCGGCAGTAATGGAAAAACAATTGTCAAAGAGTGGCTGTACCAGTTACTTCACGAAGATTTTAGTATCGTCCGAAGTCCAAAAAGTTATAATTCACAAATTGGGGTGCCATTAAGCGTATGGCAAATGAGCGGGCAACACACATTGGGTATTTTTGAGGCTGGGATTTCTCAGCCCGGCGAAATGAAAAACCTGGTTAAAATCATTCAACCCACTATTGGAATACTTACTGCTATTGGTGAAGCACATAGCGAAGGCTTTGTTTCTTCCACACAAAAATTATCTGAAAAAATAAAATTATTTGCTGATTGCAAAAAAATAATTTATTGCAGGGACCATACCGTGCCGGAGCAACTGGACTTGGAAGGAGAACACAGGAACCTTTTCAGGGATGATGCTCAATTTTATAGCTGGAGTAAAGTTTTTCCCGCATGGCTTACTATTACCGATATCAAAAAGCAAACGGATCATACCGATCTTTTTGCAACAAGGGACGGGGAACCTATTTCTATTTCAATTTCTTTTACAGATGATGCATCTGTTGAAAATGCTATTACCTGCTGGTGCACCTTACTGGCCCTGGGATACACGAATCTCACCTGTCGCGAAAGATTGCGCCGTTTGCAGCCGGTCAATATGAGACTGGAACTAAAAAAAGGAATTAATCATTGTTCCATTATAAATGATAGTTACAGTGCGGATCTCAGTTCACTTAAAATCGCGCTCAACTTTTTGAATCAGCAAAGTGCGGGAATTAAAAAAGCGGTTATTCTTTCCGATTTTCTCCAAAGCGGTCTTTCGGATGATATTTTGTATAGACAGATTGCTGCGGACCTGATGATGCATCGTGTTGATCGTGTTATCGGTATCGGCCCCCAGATTTCAACACATCTTTCTTTTGCGGCAAACTATAAGCCCGATGTTTCATTTTTTATTGATATCCAGGAATTTATTCAGCATTTCCGTTCGTCACAGTTTAAAGACGAAACTATTTTAGTAAAGGGCGCAAGAATATTTGAGTTTGAAAACATTGTCCGGCTGCTTGAACAGAAAGTACATGAAACTGTATTGGAAATAAGTATTGATGCCATTGTACATAATCTGAAAGCATATCAAAAGCTTTTGCAACCTGAAACAAAGATCATGGCGATGGTTAAAGCATTTGCGTATGGCAGCGGGGGCGTAGAGATTGCCGGCGTACTTCAGTATCATAAAGTCGATTATCTCGGGGTTGCTTATACGGATGAAGGTGTTGAAATCAGGAAAGCAGGCATCACATTGCCGGTTATGGTATTGAATCCGGAGGAAAGTTCTTTTGACGCTATTATTGAGCATAATCTGGAGCCGGATATCTATTCCTTTGAAACCCTCAAACGGTTTGATCTTTTTTTGCAAAACGAAGGCCTATCGCAATATCCTGTTCACATAGAAATTGAAACCGGCATGAACCGGTTGGGGTTTGCAATGGAGGAAGCCGGTAAACTGGCTGAGTATCTTCATGCAAGTCCTTCTTTTAAAGTGCAAACGATATTTACCCATCTGGCAGGAAGTGAAGATGAAAATGAAGATGGATTTACCCGGGAGCAGTTTTCGAAATTCCAGATTGCCTGCAGCAAACTGGAAAATAAATTAGGACAGACCATTCTTAAACATATTTCCAATTCGGCGGCTATTGTCCGCCTTCCCGAAATGCAAATGGATATGGTAAGACTTGGTATAGGATTATACGGTATTGATAGTGCCGACACGGGGAAACTTGATCTGTTGCCGGTTGCTTCGCTTAAATCAACGATTGCGCAATTAAAGCATTTAAAAAAAGGAGAATCGGTAAGCTATAACAGGAAAGGAATTGTAAGCCGCGACTCCACCATCGCTACAGTTCGTATCGGTTATGCTGATGGTTATTCCCGGAAGTTAGGAAATGGGAGTGGCAAAATGCTTGTGAATGGGAAACCGGCGCCGGTTATAGGTACTGTTTGTATGGATATGACCATGATTGATGTGACAGATATAGAAGATGTAAATGAAGGCGACGATGTAATTATATTCGGAACATCCTTGCCGGTTCAGCAACTGGCTGGTTGGGCCGGAACGATACCCTATGAAATCATGACTGGCATATCGCAACGTGTAAAGAGAGTCTATTTTGAAGGATAAATTCCGGATTTCACCGGTGGCGCTGTTGGATTAATGGCTCTGGCCGTTTAAAACATTACGGTACGGGGTTCAATAGTTTTAATATTTCTTTATTATACTAATATCCTAACGCTAAAAACTCAGGAATACGAAACCCTTATATTTGCTGTTTAAATAAAAAAGAAGTGAAGCTTAGAAATGTCGTTTTAATAATCGTGTCAATCATCTTTATTGACCAGGCATTAAAAATTTGGATCAAGACAACCTACCCTTTCGGTCACGTAATGGATGTGATGGGTTTAAAATGGTTTAAATTATATTTTATCGAGAATGAGGGCATGGCCTGGGGTTGGAAATTTGGCGGAGAATGGGGTAAGATGATACTCACCCTTTTCCGGCTGGGAGCTGTAGTATTCGGAACCTGGTATCTTATAAAGATTGTGAAAAACAAATATCATAAAGGATTTATTGTATGCGCAGCCCTGATATATGCAGGTGCCCTGGGCAACCTTATAGACAGTATGTTTTATGGACTGTTGTTTTCTTCCAGTGATTACTCCACCATCGCGACAATATTCCCTCATGGCAGTGGTTATGCAGGTTTTCTGCATGGTCGTGTGGTCGACATGCTGTACTTCCCGCTCATACGATCAACTTTTCCGGGCTGGCTTCCGGTTTGGGGAGGCGAAAATTTTGAATTCTTCAGTCCTATTTTCAATATTGCCGATGCGTCTATTTCTACTGGTGTGATTACCTTGCTGCTTTTCCAAAAAAGGTTTTTTAAAAAGCACCAATCCGGGGAAAATCATCCCATGGGTGAAACCAATACCAAAGTGAATGATGAAATGCAGGTATCATAAAAAAATAGCCGCGAACATTCACGGCCATTTAACGTATCAAGGGGGTAAGGAAAAACTAATTTTTCAATTTTATTACAGGTCGGGAAAGTATCCGGTCATTTGTTTTTATCCTTAGTGTATAAGCGCCGGCCGGTAAGGATTGTGTGTTATTAAATACAAGATGATTAGAGCCGGTTAAAAGATTGCATTTTATATTTTTCACACGACGGCCGAAACCATCAAACAAATCTGCTTCGGTAGCAATCCCGTGAGCTGCGTTCACATAAAAATCAAGCTGACTGGTAAATGGATTTATAACTGTCATAACAGCTAATGTTTTTGTGACAGGAGCTATTTCGACTGTTCTTGAATATTTAGATTGATTATTTTTTCCAAACATTCTTATCCGGTAGAAATTTGTTCCCGTTACCGGGTCAGGATCAATAAACGAATAGGTGTTCATGTTGCTGTTATAATTGCCATAACTGTTTACCGAACCAATTGGATAGTAGTTGTTTCCATCTGTACTTTTTTCAATTTCAAAAACTAATGATTCCGTTTCAGCTGTAGTAGTCCAGTTTAAATGCGCTTTATCATTTTGTAACTGTCCGGAAAAAGAAATAAGATTGGTACTTAAGGTGATGCCGCAATTCAGGATGTTCAAGGTAATCGTTGTTGATCCATCACTAACCTGGCAACTGGAATTAGAAAGGTTGGGAAAGGTTGTTGCCACGACCACCTTATATTTAGTTCCGCTGTCAGTCCGGTAAGCCACGAAAGAAGGGTAGTTAACAGTATACGTATATTCAGATCCATTCCATACAGCAGTGCCGGTAGCGCCCGCGGTTAAATCGGTCCAGGTAGCGCCATTATTAATACTTTTCTGCCATTTATAATTGGTATAATTAGGGAAGAATGATTTAATGATAGCCCCCATAGATACCACGTTACTATCGCAAACCATTGGGTTTGGCGTAGGCGTAAATGTGAAATTTGGGGAACAGGTGGCTACCGTGATATCGTCCAGCGCCCAGTCATTACCGCCGCCACCGGGTGCATTATTGATTAATTTCAATGTAACGCTTGTTTGGGCTGGGCCTGTTAAAAAAGTAAACCCTTTTTTTATCCATTGGCCGGTATATTTGATATTCCCGGTCGTATAATAATCCACGCCATTAAGCTCATAGGTTAAATTGGGATAAACTCCTGATGAATCACCGGGTGCCGTAGCAATGTAGCCGGCACCACCGGTAGCTCCCTTCCCGGTTGAATCACAACCACATTTTGAACAGATATTTCTCATCCAGGTTGAAATTTCGTAGTACGTATTGGGGCAGAGATTAGATATCGTGTGCTGGAAAGCGGAATCAATTCTGTAGGCCGCATTTACTACGAGCATATAACCCGCATTGGGGTTAGCAACGGTATCGGCAGCAGGATTTCCTAAAAGAGGACTGGCAGCACCGGTATGGTCGCCGATAATATCCCATACACTAAACACGCGGTGTGTGGGAGAACTGCCATCGGGTTTGGCCCAGGTATTTGAGGTGGTATAGCCGGTGTTGGTGCTGGTATTATTTGCAATTCCGTAAAAATAGTCATTTGGCGCGTTGGAAGTAAAGCCGGTATAGGCATAGCTGGTGCCATCATAAGGAACATTGGGAGATGCTCCCCGGTAACGCTTTTTGCCAGAGCCGAACGTACCATTAAATTCCGTACCCAGTGCATTGACGCCAACGGTATTGGAACAAATGCCATAGTTGGTATATACAGCCACGGGATTAGAAGGAAACCCTTTTTTTGTAACCGACAACCCATTCTTGTAGGTTATCGCACCTCCGCCAAGATTAATCTGGGTGCCAATGGCGGATGTAACCTTAACCCTGAAAGAAGCAACCATGATACAGGAACCCCCATAAAAGGAAGGTCTGTGTGTACTGCGTATAAGACCACGAATGAAAGCTGTTGCAGGCTTATCGGCCTGGTTATAGCCAAGATTGATCCTGATAGCAGACCCTGTTTTGCCGCCCTCATCATCACCGGCAGCATCCGTAAAACTCTTATATACTTTCCCTTCATTAGTAAGAACTTTAATAGTTCCCGGGATATACGTGGTACCTGTCTGCACGGTGTCATAAAAAGCACAGCTGTCATAAACGCCGCCCGACCGGACGACAATGGCTACTCTGATTTCCAGGGTATCACCCAATTCAACCGTTCCGCCATTAAGGCCTTTGGTAACGTTTATATAACTTTTGCCGTAGTCGATAGTTTGTGCCGACGCCAATGAAGGGTCAAATGAAAAAAGAGTTAAGAAAATGACAAAGGCAATTATAAATCGTAGCCAGTGTACAGTTAGTTTCATAGAATGGAATTAAGAGTTTTCAAATAGGACGGATTCTATCATTTTCACATAATAAATATAATCTCATTTATGTGCGAAATCAATAGTGTTTTACTACTAAAAAAACAGTACCCTTTACTTTAGTGATCATAGTACAAACCCAGGTAACCACACAACTTTTGAAACAGAAATTTATGGAATGTTGCAAAATCAGGGGAATGTTAAAAAGGCAGATAGGAGATATTTATTCAAACGTTTTAAAACGATGCCTGGTTACCGCGGCAGTATTAAAAAACAAAGCCCCCCGATTTTTGACTGGGAGGTCTTTTGTTTTTGCTCAAAGTTTACTCTTTAATTGTGAATATGTTATCACTTGATTATTGGGCGTTGAATGTATTCCCTTTTTTTACATTTTGTAAAAAATCCTTCTCTTTATAAGGATTGGCCATGGGCAGTACCCTGATGCGGCTTGCTGTTTTATTTGAAACCCCGGTGTTGATCCGTAACTCTGATTGATATTCTTCTTCCGGAAGATTCAGCGCTTTGAGCGGGTAAGCAGAGAAGTAATGAACTTTTTCGGTCGCACTTTTCATGATAATGGATTTAAATTAAGGATTCACACTTTTAAACGATAAAAGTAGTGCAAATATGATGTGCAGACCGGCAAATAAGCCAATAAAAAAGAGAAGAATGGGGTTCTTTCTCTTTACTTAAGAAAACTTCCTATTTTATTAGTCGATTTTGCCGACCATATTACCGGGAATTACCCATTCGTCAAATTGTTCCGGGGTCACGTACCCGAGCCTTACTGCCATTTCTTTTAATGTGGTTCCTTCCTTGTGGGCTTTCTGCGCAATTTCGGCCGCTTTATAGTAACCGATTTTTGTATTGAGCGACGTAACCAGCATCAATGAGTTGTCGACATGTTTTTTAATGTTCGCCTCAATAGGTTCAAGGCCGACCGCGCATTTATCATTAAAGGATACACAGCCATCGCCAATCAACCTGGCGCTATGCAAAAAATTATAGATCATTAGCGGTTTAAACACATTCAATTCAAAATGGCCCATCGATCCACCAATACCAATACTTACATCATTGCCCATGACCTGGGCTGCGATCATTGTCAGCGCTTCGCATTGGGTCGGGTTTACTTTGCCGGGCATAATCGAAGAACCGGGTTCATTGTCCGGGATATAGATTTCGCCGATGCCGCTCCGGGGGCCGCTCGATAACATCCTTATATCGTTAGCGATTTTCATTAAGCTAACTGCTATCGTCTTCAAAGCGCCATGTGCTTCCACAATAGCATCATGCGCGGCCAATGCTTCAAATTTATTTTCAGCAGTTACAAATGGCAGACCGGTAAGCTTTGCAATATGCTTTGCAACATTTTCTGCATAGTTGGGCGGGGTATTGATGCCAGTGCCTACAGCGGTTCCTCCCAATGCCAGTTCACTTAAATGAGCCAATGTATTTTTGATCGCCCTCAGGCCATGATCTAACTGGGACACATAGCCACTGAATTCCTGGCCAACCGTAAGGGGCGTTGCATCCATAAAATGGGTCCGGCCGATTTTCACCACTTTCATGAACCGTTTGCTCTTTTCAGCCAGGGTATTGCGTAATTTTTCAATTCCGGGAAGGGTCGTTTCAACCAGGATTTTATAGGCCGCAATATGCATGGCGGTTGGAAATGTATCGTTGGATGATTGCGACTTATTCACATCATCATTAGGATGCAGGAACTTTTCTTTATCCGTTAACTTTCCTCCTTGTAGCACATGCCCACGGTAAGCCACCACTTCATTTACATTCATATTGCTTTGGGTGCCGCTGCCGGTTTGCCATACTACCAGCGGAAAAAAGGCATCTAATTTTTTTTCCAGTATTTCATCGCACACTTTACCAATCAGGTCAGACTTTTCTTTCGGCAGAACACCGGCTTCAAAATTAGTAATAGCGGCTGCCTTTTTCAGGTAAGCGAATGCGCCTATAATTTCTTTCGGCATCCTGTTAATATCCTGGGCGATTTTAAAATTGTCAATGCTGCGTTGTGTTTGCGCGCCGTAATATGCATCGGTGGGCACTTTCACTTCGCCCATGGTATCCTTTTCGGTTCTGTATTCCATTAAAAAATATTTTAAAAAAGATAGGCAGAAAATTTTTAGGCGCTGCAAAGGTAGTACAAATGAATAGCAGGACTGGACAAAAAGAATAATTCAATGACTCTGCAAACGGTTGTTCTTTTTTATGGATAAATGATTTCTACAGTTGCAGATGCTTTATTTTCGATTTCTTTTATCAAGAAAAACAGTTGCAATGAAAAAAAGGTTCGTGTTTGCTTACTGATATTAACAGCTATTCGTTCATTTTCACAGTCAAAACATATATTTTCATTGGAAAAATGATTGCTACAGGATAAAAACCGACGCAGATCGTCGGGGATGATAGGCACCCGAGAGGAATACGCAAACAAGAATGGTTAATGAGAACCGGAAACGATCAGTATATTTAAAACGTTAGAATAATACAAAATAAATAATATGAGAAAACTGTTTTCTGCTATGCTGGCCATCATTTGTTTTAACTCCTTTTCACAAACCTATCAACCCAACTGGCAATCGCTCGATACACGTCCCACGCCGCAATGGTTCCAGGACGGTAAGTTCGGCATCTTTATTCACTGGGGCGTGTATGCTGTGCCCGGCTGGAGAACGAAAGGGCAGTATTCCGAGTGGTATCAGCAGGGATTGCAAACTACGGACACAGCAGCACAAAAATATCATAAAGCGAAATTTGGCAACCGTTCTTATTATGATCTCGCCAATGATTTCAAAGCTGAATTATTTAATCCGGACGAATGGGCAAAAGTCTTTGAACAGGCAGGCGCCAAATATATCGTGCTTACATCGAAACATCATGATGGGTTTACATTATGGCCCAGCAAAGAAGCTGACAGGGATTGGGGTTTCAAATGGAATGCAGTAGATGTCGGGCCTAAAAGAGATTTATTAGGGGATTTGTTTAAAGCGGTAAGGAAAACGTCTGTGCATGCCGGTATGTATTATTCCCTGTACGAATGGTTTAACCCGGTATGGCTTGCTGATCGCAATAAATATGTGAACACTCATATGTGGCCGCAAATGAAAGACCTCATTAATAATTATCAGCCTGATGTCTTTTGGACGGATGGTGAGTGGGATGCGCCTGCAGAAACATGGAAATCACAGGAATTCCTTGCATGGCTTTATAATGAAAGTCCGGTAAAAGATAAGATCGTGGTGAATGACCGCTGGGGTTCCGGCATCCGTTTTAATCATGCCGGTTTTTATACGCCCGAGTATCAGCCCGATCTTGATATTGAAGATCATTATTGGGAAGAAAGCCGCGGTATGGGGTATAGCTATGGTTATAACCGGCAGGAAGATGCCTGGGATTATAATTCCGCGCAATCACTGGTATTGCAGTTAATCGATAAAGTAAGCCGGGGAGGGAATTTCCTGCTTGATATCGGACCGGATGAACATGGAAAAATTCCGCCGATTATGCAAGAGCGTTTGCTGCAGATCGGCGACTGGCTAAAAATAAACGGCGAATCCATTTATAATACCGTAAGATGGCAAACTCATTCCCAATGGAGTGGAGGAAAAAGAGATTATAAACCCAAAGATGGCGGTGGCGACCTGTTATTGAAATTAACGGTTGATCCTGACCCGGGTTATGCGGTAAAAGAAGTTTTTTATAGTTATAATGCCAATACCAATTCATTGTTTGCCATTTTCCCAAAATATCCGGATAATAAAGAACTGGTTTTAAACGGTGTAACACTTCCTGCTGCTACCGTCATTAATTTTTTATCTACAAAAGAAAATGTAAACTGGAAACAGGATGGAGCCAATGTTATAATTAATCTGCCGGATTATAATCCCAATACGATCAAAGCGCCTTACGCCTATGTTGTTAAAATCAACAACTTTGGAGCCTTTGCAAAGAAACCAAAAATAAATGTGGAGTACAAAAAGGGCTCTATGCAGCCACTTGTATCAATGGAAGCTGATGGCGCCATACACTTTACTATGGATAACAGTGAACCAACAACGCAATCGCCTGTATATACGAAGCCGTTTATCGTTACTCAAACGGCCATGGTAACTGCGAAAGTATTTCCAAACACGGGGTTACCTAGTAGTACGGCTACGGGGAAAGCTATCCGTTATGAATGGCTGAAAGCTAGGGCAGTGGCAAATGTACAACCGGGAATTACCTATAAATATTATGAACCGGCGGATGAAAATATCAGCCTCGAATCAATTAAAACAACGACCATCTCAAAAACAGGCATCACCGGTATTTTCTCAAATGAAGTCAAGCAACGTCCCGAAAAATTTGTCATTGCCTTTGATGGATTTATAAAAATTAATAAAGAGGGGTTTTATACATTCTTCACTGATTCAGACGACGGCAGTAAATTATTTATTGATGACAAAGAGATTGTTGACAATGACGGCAATCACGGCAATACGGAAAAACATGGTAAAGCTGCATTGAAAAAAGGCTTTCATAAGATCAGCGTATTGTATTTCGATGGTTCGGGCAATAATTCATTGAATGTATCCATGCAGCCTGATGGCGAAACAAAAACAATTATTCCCGCTTCAATACTATATCATTAATAATTCATGTATTACACTAAAAAAATTGCAGCCTTTTTGACAACGTTTTTAAGCGCCACCGCAATTCTCGCCCAGCCGGATGTAGAGTTAAAGTTTACACAACCGGCGCATCATTTCACAGAGTCATCGCCGCTGGGCAATGGCCGGCTCGGAGCCATGGTATTCGGCAACCCGGGAAAGGAAAGAATTGTACTGAATGAAATTTCAATGTGGTCGGGCGGAATAGAAAACCCCAATAAAGAGGATGCCTATCAATATTTTAAGCCTATCCAGACCTTGTTGCTGGAAGGAAAAAATATTGAAGCACAAACCCTATTGCAGCAGCATTTTATATGCGCCGGTAAAGGTTCCGGTAGTGGGAATGGCGCCAATGTAAAATTCGGTTGCTATCAAACAGCAGGCGATTTGTGGATACAATGGAAGGATTCCGCTGTTCCTTATGAGAATTATAAACGTTCCCTGCATATTGATAAAGCGATAAACGTTACAAGCTGGCAAAAGAATGGAATAACATTTACCGAAGAAGTACTAGTCTCCGCGCCTCAACAGGCCATCATTATACGGCTTACTGCGTCAAAAAAGGGCGCCTTGCACTTTGCAACAGCATTGTCCAGGAACGAAAGAGCTTCCGTACAGGTAAATAAAAACTTCATGCAGCTTACCGGCACATTAAATGGCGGCGAAAATGATAATGGTATTCATTATGCCAATGCCCTGCAGGTAATACCGGTTGGTGGTCAAATCATTTCAAAAAATAACGTGATTACGATCGATGGCGCTACAGCGTGTTTACTAATCATAACGGCGGGAACGGACCTCAACTGGCCAACCGTAGAACAGCGCGGAACTAATCCCTTGCCGAAGGTCTTACGACAAAATCAGTTGGCCGCCCGCTTGTCATGGAAGCAAATGGAACAAAATCATGTAAAAGATTACCAGTCCTATTTTAACCGTTGCCGGTTGTGGTTGAATGATACAAAGCCAAATGATAACTCATTGCAGCAAAGATTGCAACTGGTAAAGGATGGAAACGATGATGCTTCCTTAATAAGCCTGTACTTTAATTTCGGACGTTATCTTTTAATATCATCCTCCAGGCCGGGCGGCATGCCTGCCAATCTGCAGGGACTTTGGGCTGAAGAATATCAAACGCCGTGGAACGGAGACTATCATATTGATATCAACCTGCAGATGAATTATTGGTTAGCCGATCCCACTAATTTATCTGATTGTCAAAAACCATTGTACCAGCTTTTACAACAGATGGCTAACTATGGTAAGCGCACGGCAAAAGCATATTATAACGCGGATGGCTGGGTGGCGCATGTTATTTATAACCCCTGGGGTTTTACAGCGCCGGGTGAAGGGGCCGAATGGGGATCCACGTTAACTGGCGGCGCCTGGCTGGCAACCCATTTAATACAGCACTATCAATTTAACCCGGATAAAAAATTTTTAGAACAATATTATCCCATACTAAAAGGGGCTTCACAATTTTTCAAAGGCATCCTGATACACGAACCCAAACATAACTGGCTGGTAACCGCTCCATCCAACTCACCGGAAAATGCATATAAGCTTCCCGATGGGCAAACAGGCAACACCTGTATGGGTCCGACCATGGATATGCAGATAGGAAGGGAACTGTTATTGGGCACCGCCCATGCTGCAAAAATCCTGGGAGTGGACAAACTATGGGCAGACAGTTTAATAAGGATTGCGGGAGAATTGGCTCCCAATCAAATCAGCGTCCGAACCGGTGCCATACAGGAATGGCTTGAGGATTATGAAGAAACAGATCCACATCACCGGCATACTTCCTTGTTATATGGCTTACATCCTTATGATGAAATTACCCCTTGGGATTCGCCGGAACTGGCGGAAGCTGCACGAAAGACTTTGCAACGCCGCGGTGATGAAGGAACCGGCTGGAGCCGGGCCTGGAAAATTTATTTTTGGGCGAGACTAGGGGATGGTAATCATGCGTACAAAATGCTGAAAGCATTACTGGAACCAGTCGGTGCATCAAGTGAAATACAAATGACATCAGGAGCCGGGACCTATCCTAACCTGTTTGATGCACATCCTCCATTCCAGATTGATGGAAATTTTGGAGCCACGGCGGCGATCTCGGAATTTTTTGTGCAAAGTCATGGTAAAAATGAAGTCATCCGTTTATTACCGGCTTTGCCTGATGCTCCGGCCTTTCAGAAAGGCAGTATAAAAGGTATGCGTGCAAGAAATGGGTTTGAAATTAATTTTGACTGGCAGGACGGGAAGGTAAAGAATCTATCCATCAAATCATCTTATGGGAAGTCATGCAAAATTGTCCTGCCAGAAAAAGTGTTGGTAAAAGATAAATCCGGAAAAATAATCCCGGCTACATTTGGTAATGGAGTATTGAATTTTAATACAAAAGCCGGTGAAAGCTATATTTTAAAATTTTAAGAGATAGCTCAGCCTTGAATTTTCGTATTCTATTGAACAAGCTGCAAGCTGCCAGCCAGGAGCTGCGAGACCTGTAGTTTTGTAACTTTCTTAAGTCCCGCAGTGCGTAGCTTATGAATGTTTATAAATATTAAATCTAAATAACAGTACCAATGCGACGATATGCCACATGCCTGTTTCTATTTTCTTTCTGCAGTCACAATATTTTCGCGCAACGGTTGCCGTTGTGGAATTCAGCATGGGATGGTCTCACTACCAGTGATTGGCTGGTAAAGCCTGAGGTCGCAAAAGCAGAAATATATCAGAGCGCTGACGGGGGAAATATCATTCTGTACAACGGATTAGTAAAGAGAAGTTTCCGTATTTCGCCGAATGTGGCCTGTGTGGATTATAAAAACATGAGCAATGGCCAGCAATTGCTGCGGGGTATAAAACCCGAGGCAAGAGTAACTATTGATGGTGTTGCGTATAATGTTGGCGGCCTTTATGGACAAAAAGAAAACGCCTATCTCTTGCCTGAATGGGTAAATGATTTTAAAAAAGAAGAAAATGATTTCCAGTTTGTGAAATATGAGGTCACCAATCTTCAGCCCTTTCTTCGATGGCAGAGCAAAGCCTGGACCCTGAATAAAAAACAACCCACCGGTAAGCTGATTTCATTTATTTATAAATCTCCTGTCACCGCATTGAATGATGTGGCGATAAAAGTAAATTATGAATTATATGATGGTATTCCGTTAATAGTAAAATGGATTTCGGTTGAAAATAAATCCGGCCATACAATTACCATTGGAAATATAGTAAACGAGTCGCTGGCCCTGGTGGAAGAAGAAAGCGCGGTGGTGGGTTCTCCGGAGCAAATGAAAAAACAGCATGGGTTGTATGTCGAGACCAATTATGCTTTTAATAACGCGATGCGTTATGATATCAGCGACCAGACTACCCATTGGAAAACAGACAGCGTGTATACATCCCAGGTAAATTATTATTATCAAACACCTTGTTTGCTGGAAGTATATCCAGAAAAGGTGGTTGCTGTGGACTTACAGGCTGGCGAAATATTCAAATCGGTCCGCACCCATGAACTGCTGATGGATAGTTATGACAGGGAAAGAAGGGGATTGGCTATTCGCAGGATGTATCAAATCGTGGCTCCCTGGACAACTGAAAATCCTGTTTTCATGCACCTGGTCAGTGAAGCGGATAAGGAAGTTACTGATGTGGTTGACCAATGTAAGGTTACCGGTTATGAAGCGGTCATTCTCAGTTTTGGTAGTCATTGCAATATGGAAGATACTTCAGCGGTCAATGTAAAAAAGTGGAAGAAACTTGCTGACTATGCGCATAGTAGAGGTATATTAATTGGCAGTTATTCATTGTTCAGCAGCCGCCGCATCAGTGATGACGATGATGTGATTGACCCAAAGACCGGGAAGCCTGGTGGTGCCTTTTTTGGTAACGCGCCCTGTTATGGAAGCAAATGGGGATTGGCTTACCTGGAGAAACTAAAATACTTTATTAAGCAAACGGGCTTTGATATATTTGAAAATGACGGGCCTTATCCCGGGGATGTTTGTGCCTCGACGGTACATCCCGGGCATAAAGATTTAGATGACAGTCAATGGCGGCAAATGGAATTGCAGAAAAGCCTTTATCACTGGTGCAATGAAAATGGTGTGTATGTGAATGCACCGGATTGGTATTTTTTGGACGGAACCAATAAAATTGCGATCGGTTACCGGGAAGTAAATTTTTCGTTGCCTCGTGAGAATCAAAAAATTTTAAACCGGCAGAATATTTATGACGGACTTTGGGAAAAGTCGCCGTCTATGAGTTGGGGTTTTGTGCCGCTTACCCGCTACCAGGGTGGTGGCCCCGAAGCCGTGCTGGAACCGCTTAGTGACCATTTGAAAGATTATGAACAGTTAATGATGCAGTATTATGGCGCCGGGGTGCAGGCTTGTTACCGCGGACCCAGGTTATATGATACGGATAAAACACAACAAACGGTTACGAATGTTGTGAACTGGTACAAAAAATACCGGGAAATTCTTAATGCGGATATTATTCATTTACGCCGCGCCGATGGAAGGGATTGGGATGGAATCATGCATGTAAATCCGCAACTAAAAACAAAAGCATTGGTCATGCTGTACAATCCTTTGAAAGAAAAAATCACAAGAACCATTAAGCTGCCTTTGTATTACACGGGATTAACCAATATGGCCATGGTAAGAGAAAAAGAAACTGCGGCGAAGAAGTATACCGTAAACAGGGACTATGAAATTCAGCTAAACTTTACAATAGAAGCCGAAAGTTATACATGGTTTGTAATAGAATAAATTTTATGAAGAAATTTTTATTAGTTGCACTAAGCGCATTTTTATCTGTTGTTGTGATAGCGCAGGAAAATCAGTTATCGTTATGGTATAAACAACCGGCGGATAACTGGAATGAAGCCTTGCCGGTAGGTAATGGGCGTCTTGGCGCTATGGTATTTGGCGATGTGGAAAAGGAACATATCCAGTTAAATGAAGAAAGCCTCTGGGCGGGTAAACAGATAGATGATAACAATCCCGGATCAGCCCCGCACCTGAAGGAAATCCAACAACTGATATTGAATGATAAACAACGGCAGGCTTATGAAATAAGTGATAAGTATATGCTGGCGACTCCTTCCAGGTTTCGTTCGTATCAAACACTGGGTGATCTTTATCTTGATTTTGGCCAGCAGGGTGATATAAAAAATTATTCACGCAGTTTGGATCTTCATACAGGGATTGCGGCGACTGTTTATGAAATTGATGGAATTCAATTTAAGAGAGAAATATTCAGTTCGGCGCCTGACAATATAATTGTAGTGCATCTTACGGCCAGTAAGCCCGGCGCTATTAATTGCAAAGTAACATTAAGCCGTGAAAAAGATGCTGCTATAACAACCCTTGCGGAAAATATTTTGCAAATGTCGGGGCAATTGGTGGATGTTAGCGATAAATTTAATGGAGCGGGTGGCCTGGATATGAAATTTCATGCATTGCTGAAAACGATGCAAGATGGTGGAACTATTGCAGCCGCTAACAATTCATTGCTGGTTCAAAACGCAACAAATGTTACGATTATATTAACCGCCGCGACAGATTATAATTTCTCAAAATTAAATTTCGACAGAAACATTGATAGTCGTGCCATTTGTGAATCCATT
>JAOQAL010000139.1 GCA_025963615.1 Chitinophagaceae bacterium
TAAATTCTGTAGCTTAGTTCTTCACCAACCTAAAAAGAAAGATATGAAACCGGGTTTTAGATTTATAATAATCATCGTAATATTATTTTCCTGCAATGGGGTGGACAAGAAACAAGATTCAAAAACATCCTCTTTTTCTATTGAAGGCACCTGGAAACTAGTCTCTGGAACGACGATCTCAAAAAATGATACAACATTTACTGATTATACCAAAAATCAGGAGATGATCAAGATCATCAATGCTACCCACTTCGCTTTCTTACGGCATGACCTGCACAACGGAAAAGATTCCGCGGCTGTTTATGAATCAGGCGGAGGACATTATACACTGACCAATGATCAATACACAGAACACCTTCAATATTGTAACGCCAGGGAGTGGGAAGGGCATGATTTTCAATTTACAGTAAGCATAAAAAATGATACCCTGATCCAGCAGGGAATTGAAAAGGTTGAAGGAGCAGGAGTGGATAGAGTAATTATAGAGAAATATGCAAAAGTGACAAACTAATTTACCAACCCTTTTATCTTATACTCAATTATTACATCGCCGGTTTTGGTATCACCCTGCTGCCACTGTATAGTTCATACTCCAGTAACCTGCAATCAATAGTGCTGGTATAGAATTCAATCCTGCGCTTTGCTTTCAGTCCTATTTTTTTTGCAAGATCCAGGTTACCGGTAAAGACATAGCCGAAATAGCCGCCGCATTTTTGTTTCATAAAATCCCCGATGCGGCTATAAGTTGTTTCCAGTTCATCCAGTTGACCGAGCCGTTCACCATATTCCGGGTTTACAAATAAAATACCGTTTACACCTGCTGGTATTTCCGTGGCGGCAAAATCACATACTGCAAAATCAATGAGCTTACTAACGCCAGCGGCTACTGCATTTTTCTTTGCATTTTCAACAGCCCTTTCGCTGTAATCGGTTGCAATGATGCGAAGCCCCGGTATATCTATTATTTGTTTCTCAAGCAACGCATCTTCCCGGAGGTAAACGGCCTCATCATATCCCTGCAGGTGCATAAAAGCGTAATTGGTTCTGAATAATCCGGGTCTCCTGTTGGTGGCAATCATGGCAGCCTCAATGGCCAGGGTTCCTGAACCGCACATCGGGTTTACAAAAGGCGATACCTTGTCCCATCGTGTGGCGTAAATGGTTGCCGCTGCCAAGGCCTCAAGCATCGGGGCCTGGCCAGGAATTTTCCGATACCCATGACGGGCTAAGGAATCACCTGATGTATCAATAAAGATTTCAGCCTCTTCATTTTTCCAGAATAAATTTATCACCGCTCCTGTTAATTCCGAACCTGTTGTAGGCCGGGTTCCTCTTTGATCCCGAAGCCTGTCAACAATGGCATCTTTTACCCGGAGATTGGCAAACATGCTGTTGTTAATAGTCGGGTTACTGACATTACTGGTTATCGAAAAATAACCCGGGTCAGGCAAAATCGTTTCCCAGGGATACGAAACAAGATTACTATAGATAGCATCCGCATCGGAGGCGTTAAATTGTTTCAGACTATACAATACCTGACTGGCGCAACGAAGGTTCAGGTTAAGTTTTATGCAGTCATTGATGGTTCCTGAAAGCCGTACCCCGGTTATAAAGCTATTTTCAATTTCAAATCCCAACTCTTTTACTTCCTGCTCCAGGTATGGAGTGATACGCTTGTGACAGGTTATGGTAATAATTCCTTTGGTAGTGTATAAACTCATAATTGGGCTAAATATAAATCTTCTTAAATAGTCCCTCCTTAAAGTTTGAAATTTTAACCCTATTGATTCATAACCAGCTCCAATGAAGCCGTCAGCGATAAGGACTTTTCATCAATCCCTTTAAAGAGTGGTTGATCTTCCGTTGACCAGGGCTTGCCCCGTCTGAAATCCCACCAACGGTATTCAATTTTTGAATATTCATTGCTGATTCCTTTTTCAATGGGTTTTTCATAGTAGTCATAAGATTGAAAAGTATACTTGCCATCGGCCACGGTTATGGCAATAACAGGTTTTATCCAGTAATAATTTCCAGATTCGCTGACTATAATTTTAAAAATTCCATGACCCGCTATTTTGCCGGCTGCTTTATCAGCCATCATCAGGGATTCTTTTAATTCCGGAAATGATTCCTTAAACCATTTTACGGCTTTTGCATATAACTGTTCTTTCTTTTGGCCATTAGTAAGAATATATTCCTTTTCATAAAATACTTTTCCATTCTTCAATGGAATCGGGATTCCAGAAATATTATCATTTTGGGCCAACGATATGAGCGGAGCCAAAACAAGCAAATAAATGAAACTCTTTTTCATTACTCTTTAAAATGTGTTTTCAACATGGATGAAATGATTACCCGCTTAGTCAAAATTCAATTTCATTTAAGATTCACCCTATCTGCAATCCTTGAAGCCGCGTCCGCATCCAGTAGGATTTCACAATCAGGATGCAATTGCACAACCGAGGCCGGCATATCGGTCGTTACCGGACCCAGGATCGCTTTTTCAACAATCTCCGCTTTATGTTTTCCTTTGGCTATCAAGATCAGTTTCCGGGTGTGCATGATATTTTTAATCCCTCTCGTCAATCCACCTAACACAATATTATCCGGCACCTGGGTTTCCCTGCGTACCCTGGCTTCAAAGTCAGGGTCCATCGGAGAAACCCAGGTCTCACTTTCAAAAGGTGTTCCGGGTTGATTGATTCCGATATGGCCGTTGCTGCCAAGGCCCAGCATTTGCAAATCAACGCCGCCACGTTCTGCCAACCGTTTTTCAAATAATTTGGCTTCGGCTTCAAAATCATTTGAGAGGGTAGGAGGCATAATAAAATTTTCCTCCGGGATGCCCAATGGACCTGCCAGCTGATTTAAAATCATAGTATAACAACTGCCTGCATATTCCCTTGGTAAATTCGTGAGTTCATCGACATTAAAAAGTGTTATCTGCGAAACATCAAAAGGATATTGCGCAAATATTTTCGAAACAATAGCATGCATAGCAATTGTGGTTTGTCCTGTAGAAAGGCCAATAACTGCATTGGGCTTTTTCAGCATTTGTGCTATTATTCTCCAGGCAGCCGTCTGGTCAAATTCCTGTTCACTCTTTGTAATTGTAATTTTCATCGTAAATAATTCTTGTTTGTTACTTATAAATTTTTTAATTCTTCTGTAAAGAAAATATTTATTGCTTCTGCAGCGTCCAATTCATCTTCTCCTTCAATAAGGATAGAAATGGTATCACCCCCCTTGGCGCCCATGGAAAGAATATTCAGCATACTGTTCAGTCGCACTACCTTATCTTCTTTTTTCAGGCTGACCACTGATTTGAATTTTTTTGTAAGCCGTATTAAGGTGGTTGCCGGCCTGGCGTGTATGCCTTCCGGGGCCATAATTATATAGTCTTTTGAAATCATTTTCCTTTTTTTCTTTTAAAGCATTTTATATTTTATTATCATCAATTGCCTGTTTTAACAACGGGAATTTTTACTGGCGGCATTCCCAACACCGGGTTAGATGAAAAGAATCCCATTGGCATTAAATTTATCGCTACCGTATGCTGATTCATGATGGGCCATTCTTCCGTTCTTACAATATGTGTTACACCCGCAACATACCATACGACCAGGTCGGTATTTTGAAGGCTCCTGTTTTTTGCTGTCCAAACCGGGATCCCTTGTCCTTTCTGGTTACTCGCAGGATATTCACCGGCCGGGTATATTTCGTCGGCATTGTAAGGTGTGGCCCAGAAGTGATGCCATAACACCTCTGTACGATTATACAGCGATGATTTCTTATCGGCCAGCGGAGTTATTCCGGCAGTGGGCATAATCATGTACGAAGAGTTGTTACCATATTTATTTTTTACCTGCGGGTTCATCACCATCCAGCTTCTGTTGGTTGCTATGTTAGCATCCCGTTGGGCTTCTTTTTCCTTCATGAACATGGTCATCTTTGCAACCAGGCTATTCCCGAGTGGATTATCAGCACTTCGTGGAACTCCGACCGTATTCATTTCTCCCACGGTGTTATTCTGACCGTCTACATCCAGGTCAAAGCGGTACACAAACCAATGTTGATGATTGGTTGCTTCTATATGAGGCCCTACGATGGTACCATATTGATACCCCTCGTAGGTTTTTGTTTCATCTTCTTTCTGCTTTATATCCATATCCATGCCATGGTCCATTACCTCATTGGTCACCCGTTCAACAGTTCTGATATGGGGTATACCATTTAATTCCGTCTCAACTGTAATATTGCCATCTTCTTTAAAAATCCATTTAAACCCGTAATCATAATTACCCGCAGTTACATAATATTTAATAGCCAGGTTCGTAGCGCGCCGGGCGGCATTTTCATGACGCCAGAGCACACCACCGTATTCTTCAAAAACCGCAACTGAACTATCTGAATTTATGGGCGATCCGAATTCGTTGTGTAATGTACAAGGCAGGTAAGTAGCATTTTCCGGTGCATCCGCACCGAATGTCAAGGGTCTTGGTTCGTCCTGGAACAACCTGTATACTCCTACGTCAAAATAATTATTGACGGCGTTCAGCAGGTCAGGCGATCCATAATTAACTACCATTTCGACCAGTGAACCCCGGTACATAATATAGCGCCATTTATTTTGTGCATGATCAAAGTACTGCACGTCTGATATAACCAGTCCTTCCCGGTTGTGAATGCCAAAACGGAACTTCCAGAACGGTGAAATAACCTGGTTGCCTTCTATACGATAGTTGGTTCCTTCAGGCTGCGTAATCAATACCGGCTTGGGCCGGTCTAAATCTGCTTTAACTGTTTTCCCGTCAAAATAATCAATAGCCAACGGCTGTGAATATCCCTTGCCCATATCAATCACCTTCAGTACTTTTCTATCGGTAAGATCGATATAAGCGTAAATGCCGGGTATCGGGTTCTCGCTGAATTTTTTATTTTTATATTCCGGCGAGACGATTCTTTCCCGGTGACCCAGAGGAGACAGCCCTACATCCGCAGCGAAATTCCCCCGATGTGATTTTACGGAATCGGGGTTAATGCCACGCTTTTGCAACGCTTCATTCCA
>JAOQAL010000219.1 GCA_025963615.1 Chitinophagaceae bacterium
GGGAATAGTTTTGAAACACAGCGGCACGGAGACAGGGAGGCACAGAGAATATTAGTTTGAAATTAATCCTCACAGTAGATCAGTTTACAAGTTTAGGAGTTTAGAAGTTTCGGGTTTCCGAAAACTGAAGCCCCGCTCATTTTTCCGAAAGGGTTTTGAACTTTTGAACTAATAAACTTCCAAACTCTAAGGGTGAAGGATTCGTGAACTTTTAAACTAATAAACTTCTAAACGCTAAAGATCTCTGTGCCTGGTATAAAGAAATAGTTGGCAAGAATTCTTTTTGAATTTACTTTTGTTAACCATTTGGTTAAATTATATGGTTAAGGTAGCAAAAGATAACTCAACAGAAGAAAAAATACTGGAAGCCGCCCGGAAGATTTTTGTGCATAAGGGAATGACCGGGGCGAGGATGCAGGAAATTGCCGATGCGGCGGGCATTAACAAAGCGATGCTGCATTATTATTTCAGGAACAAGGAAATGCTTTTCGAAACCATTTTCAGCCAGGCTGCGCAAAAGCTGTTCCCGCAGCTGAATATCATTTTTGAATCAGACCTGCCCCTGTTTGAAAAAATTGAAAATTTTGTGCAGGCTTATATGGATGTAATGATTGAAAACCCTTATCTGCCCATGTTTGTATTGACCGAAATGCACCAGAACCCGGAACGATTTTATAAAAAAATGAAGGGAGAGATGAATTTTCCTAAACCGGATAAATTCCTGGCACAAATTGAAAAAGAAGTAAAGAGAGGAACCATAAAACGGATAAGCCCTTTACAATTGCTGATGAACATTATTTCGGGAACGATATTTCCGTTTATTGCCAAGCCCATGTTTCAGATGCATATTGGATTGGATGAATTGCAATTCCGCCAGTTTATCACCCAACGGAAAAAGGAGTATGCCGGTTTTGTGATTGATGCGATAAGGAAATAATTTTTTTGAAAAATAATTAACCAGTTGGTTAATAAAAATGGAGTCATGAGAACTATTTTTATTGCACTCATTTGTTTCGCTGGCCCGATACTGGCACAGGATACCACAACGCTTACGTTGTTGCAGGCTTATGACCGGGCCCGGAAAAATTATCCCCTTATAAAGCAGAAGGATTTAGTCAGTCAAACTGCTGAACTGAATATCAGTAATATTTCCAAAGGATACCTGCCGCAGTTTTCATTGAATGGTCAGGCTTCCTATCAATCAGATGTTACAAAAGTCAATATTTCCCTGCCTGGCATAACAATAGATGCGCCGGCAAAAGATCAGTATAAGCTGTTTGCGGAAGCGAGCCAGTTGATATATGATGGCGGGGTTATAAAACAGCAAAAGGAATATCAGCAATTGAATGAATCCGCCCAGCAGCAGCAGGTGGAAGTAGAATTGTATAAAGTAAAGGAAAGCATTAATCAACTTTACCTTGGTATTTTATACCTGGAGGAACAGGTAAAGCAATCACATTTGGTGAAGGCTGATTTGGCTATCGGTATAAAAACAGTAGAAGCACAGGTCAATAACGGCACAGCCTTTAAGTCAAACCTGAGCGCTTTGAAAGCTGAAATGCTGAAATCGGAACAGAATAGGATCCAGTTAAAATTTTCCATAAAGGGAATGCTGGAGGCTTTGAGCTTGTTTTTAAATCAATCGCTACCTGAAAATATAAAATTAGAAACGCCGGTAATTTCTTATTTAACCCTATTGGACAAGGAAGTTCAACGGCCGGAATTGAAGGCATTTTCATTACAACAAAGCGTTATAGCCAGCCAGCGTAAACTGATAAAAGCAAAGAACCTTCCCAGGTCAAGTCTTTTTTTGCAGGGGGGCTATGGCCGGCCGGCTCTCAATTTGCTCGAAAACAAATTCGATTTTTATTATATCGGCGGTTTGAAACTTAACTGGTCATTCGGGGGCTTGTACAGCAGCAAAAAAGAAAAACAACTGGTTGAAGTGAACCAGAGAATGATCGGCGTTCAACAAGATGTTTTCCTTCTCCGTACAAAGGCATCATTAAGAACTCAACAATCCGAGATTGAAAAATTGCAGCAACTGGTAGCAACGGATAATGATATTATAGAATTGCGGAAAACGGTAAAAGACGCAGCGCTGGCCCGGTTGAATGAGGGCGTGATAACCGTGAATGATTTTTTACAGGAGGTAAATGCTGAAGACCAGGCGAGACAGGCGCTGATTACGCACCAGTTACAGTTGATACAGGCTCAAATTAATTACCAGACCTTATCGGGGAACTAAAATTCAGCTTATGAAGCAAATTAGATTTTCAGCATTTTTTTTTATTGTTTTTACGGTTGCGTGTAACAGTCAGAAGGAGAAATTTGATGCATCGGGCACCTTTGAAGCCAATGAGATTATTGTATCATCAGAACTGAACGGAAAGATCTTATCGTTTAATGCCGAGGAAGGCTCTGTTTTAGCAAAGGATAGTGTTGTGGGAACTATTGATGCTGCCAATGTTTCTCTGCAAAGAGAGCAGGTAGAAGCAAATATCCAGTCGCTAAAGGAAAAAATAAGTGATGCATCTCCGCAAATAAGATTATTACAGGAGCAGTTGGCTGTGCAGGGGGCACAACTGAACAACCTGCAACACGAAAAAACCCGGGTGGAAAATTTATTTAAAGAGGATGCGGCTACGGGCAAACAACTGGATGATATCAACTTTCAGTTGGAATCACTGCAAAAACAAATGAATGTCACCAAACAGCAGATCAACGTACAAAGATCAACGATTGCCACACAAAACAGGGGCATTCTCAGCGAAGGCAAACCCCTGTCTAAAAATGTGGCGTTACTGGACGAGCAATTGAGCAAATCAAAAATTGTAAACCCGGCCGGCGGAACAGTGCTTACAAAATATGCCGAAGCGGGTGAAATAACTTCAGCGGGTAAAGCATTGTATAAAATAGCCGATCTCTCAGTCGTTACCCTGCGGGCTTATATTACAGGTACACAATTGTCGCAGGTAAAATTGGGCCAGCAGGTTAAAGTGCTGGTTGATGATGGTAAGGATAAATACAAAGAAATGCCGGGAATTATAACGTGGGTTTCGGATAAAGCGGAATTTACACCGAAGACGATCCAGACAAAAGATGAAAGGGCCAACCTGGTATATGCCATCAAAGTGAAAGTAAAGAATGATGGGTATTTGAAAATTGGCATGTATGCGGAATTGAAATTTAAATAAAAGCAGTAAAGTATAAATAAATGCAGGCAGTTACTGTCGATCATATTTCGATGTTTTATGGTTCAAAAAAAAACCGGATACAGGCGCTGCATGGAGTAAGCTTTGCTGTTGCTGAAGGAGAATTGTTTGGAATTATTGGTCCGGATGGTGCTGGTAAAACATCGCTGTTCCGGATTCTTACCACGTTATTGTTGGCCACGGAAGGGTCGGAAACCGTGAATGGTTTTGATGTCATAAAAGATTTTAAGGAAATCAGGAAACGGGTAGGGTATATGCCTGGCAGGTTTTCACTGTACCAGGATTTAACGGTGGCGGAGAACCTGGAATTTTTTGCCACCATTTTTAATACCAGTATTGAGGAAAATTATGATCTCGTAAAGGAAATTTATTCGCAGATAGAACCTTTTAAAGATCGCCGGACAGGAAAGTTATCCGGTGGTATGAAACAAAAGCTGGCCCTGAGCTGCGCTTTAATACACCGGCCTTCTGTTTTATTCCTTGATGAGCCCACGACAGGTGTTGATGCCGTGTCAAGGAAAGAATTCTGGGAAATGCTGAAGCGGTTAAACCAACAGGGTATCACGATTCTTGTGTCAACCCCTTATATGGATGAAGCCAGTCTTTGCGACAGGGTCGCATTAATTCAAGCGGGGAAAATTTTATCCGTCAACACACCTCAGGGGATCCGCGGTGCATTTGGAAAACCATTGCTGGCTATCCGGTCAACGGATATGTTGCGGTTGCTTAATGCCATAAGAAAATATGACGAAGCGGAAGATTGTTATCCGTTTGGTGAATATCATCATGTGGTCATGAAGAGTCATTTTAACGAAGAAAAGTTAAGAAAATATTTACAGCAACAATCTTTTGAACCGCTGGAAATAAATCCGGTGCAACCGGATATTGAAGACTGTTTTATCGCTTTGATGTCCTCAATCTCTGAGAGGGTGTAAAGTGCATTTAATGGAGGGCCGTTCTAAAATCGCGACGAATGAATAAATATAATACCGGTAGGAGTGTGGAAAGCCCTTCTTCAGGAGCTGGGACTTCGGTCATATCTGTACAGGATTTAACTAAGCGGTTTGGCGATTTCACGGCGGTGGATGCTATTTCCTTTGAAGTAAATAAAGGTGAAATATTTGGGTTTTTGGGTGCCAATGGAGCTGGCAAAACTACAGCGATGCGGATGCTTTGCGGACTTTCCTTGCCAACCTCCGGAAAAGCTACAGTGTCAGGTTTCGATGTTTATAGACAAACAGAAGAAATTAAAAAAAATATTGGCTATATGAGCCAGAAGTTTTCTTTGTATGAAGATCTCACCGTGAAAGAGAATATCCGTTTTTACGCCGGCATTTATGGGAAAACTGATGCTTTTATCAAAGAAAAAACAGAAAAGGTTTTGAACGAGCTGCATCTGCAAAGCGAAGCACGCAAATTGGTAAAATCATTGCCCCTGGGATGGAAACAGAAACTGGCCTTTTCAGTGGCTGTATTTCATGAACCGCATATTGTTTTCCTGGATGAACCGACTGGCGGAGTTGATCCGGTTACAAGAAGAGAATTCTGGAACATGATCTACCATGCAGCTGACTCAGGGATCACCATATTTGTAACAACGCATTATATGGATGAAGCAGAATATTGCCACCGGGTAAGTATCATGGTAGATGGAAAAATAGAGGCATTGGATACACCGTCGAATCTAAAGAAGACCCATGAAGCAAAGTCAATGGACGAGGTGTTTTTAAAACTGGCCCGAAAAGCAACCCGGAACGATTGAACTAACCGCATTCATCATGAAACAATTTATATCATTTGTAAGAAAAGAGTTTTATCACATTTTTCGTGACCGGCGCACGCTGTTCATTCTTCTTGGTATGCCGGTTGTGCAGATTGTTATTTTTGGATTTGCGTTAACCAATGAAGTAAAGAATTCCAATATCGCGGTGTTTGATGATGCGAAGGACGCCGCCTCCGCATCGCTAATCAACGAAATCGGTAACAGCCGGTATTTTGATATTGCCCAGACCGTGTATGCTGCGTGGCAAATTGAAGAAATATTCAGACGGGGAAAAATAAAATTAGTGATCGTTATCCCACAAAATTTCGAAAGCGATTTGAAGCATTTTAATCACGCGCAGGTTCAGTTGATCGCCGATGCATCGGATCCTAATGTAGCCAGTACGCTTACGAATTATGCCACCGCCATAATCGTCGATTACCAAAACCGTATTACCCACGATCATAAACTTCCTTATACTATTGATACCGGGATCCGGATGTTATATAATCCTCAGGGCAAAGGGGCCTACAGCTTTGTGCCAGGCGTCATGGCGATGGTACTGATGCTCGTCTGTACCATGATGACGGCGATCACGGTGGTGCGCGAAAAAGAAATGGGAACCATGGAAGTCATGCTGGTTTCCCCGGTTCAACCATTAAAAATAATAATTGCCAAAGCGGTGCCTTATCTTCTTTTATCTGCTATCAATGTTGCGAGTATATTATTGCTTAGTGTATTTGTGCTGGATGTTCCGGTTAATGGAAGTTTGCTGTTGCTGATTGCGGAAAGCGTTCTGTTTATACTGACCTGCCTTGCATTTGGGCTTTTAATTTCTACTGTTACCGATTCACAACAGACAGCGATGTTCATTTCATTGACAGGAATGTTTTTGCCAACCGTCATGTTAAGCGGATTTATGTTCCCGGTAGAAAATATGCCGTTACCGCTACGGGTAATTTCCAATATTGTTCCGGCAAAATGGTTTTATCTCATTGTTAAGGATGTAATGATAAAAGGAGCTGGAATTGAAACCGTCTGGAAAGAAACGCTGGTGCTGGCGGGCATGATGGTTTTCCTGCTCACCCTGGCCATCAGGAAATTTAAAATAAGACTGGCATGAGGATATGGAAATTTTTATTGCAAAAAGAATTCCGGCAGATATTCCG
>JAOQAL010000269.1 GCA_025963615.1 Chitinophagaceae bacterium
TGTTAAATATGGAGCAAGAGTTCGACCCAAACATTACCCATCGATTATGAGATGACACCCGTTAATTATTACCGCAATAGTTTAAGACGCTATTTAAGTTGATGAAAATCACCTGAACCCCATTCCATTAGGGGCATTCGCGAAAAGCTAATGGCCTTATAAAACGAATTGGCTGTTTAAATGGCGAATGAATTCTTATACACCATGATTAGTATGAAAATGGCTATATGTAGCTATTTCCCGCATATTTTGGTTTCAGTAAATTGCCTTAATACATAACTAAACTAAGGCTTACATTGTCTTCCATTGATAACAGATATATCGCTAAAGCTTTAAACGTATTGTTCGCGACGCACCCAAATAGTTACTTGATTGGTGTTATCTGGTGACAAACAGACGAAGTCTTCGTTTGGCATTGAATCGGTATATGAGAAAGATACTATCATACACTGATTTAAAATCAAAAGCATATGCAAAATATCGTTCGAGAATTAAAACAGGCGATAGAAAAAGATAGCCTAGTCGTCTTTTGCGGTTCGGGGACATCTTCATACCTGGGCTTGCCAAACTGGAAAAAACTTGTGATCACTATCATAAACGAGATATCGACTGACGCGCCCAGATACATGCCTTTGGTTGAACTTTTGGAAAAAGATGTGATTACCCCATTAATGGTTCTTGATCTGCTAGAGGATGAGTATAAAGACATTATTACGGGTCTTCTTGCCAAAACGCTCGTATTCGACAAAAAGCTAAAATGTTCGCTTCAGGAAAAAATTCTGGCCATCTCGGAAAAAATTATCACAACTAATTATGACAAGGCGTTTGAGAACGCCTCCGACATTCCAAACGTGATATTCAACGATGGCAAATTTAAGTTGGCGAAGATCTCTGATAATAAAAGCTTCATTTTCAAAATTCATGGGGATATAAGTAATCCTGAAGATTGTATCCTTTTCACCAGGCAATACCAAAAACTTTATCAGGATGAAGCATTTCTGTTAGGACTTAAAATACTGTTCATTCAAAAGACAGTTCTTTTTATTGGCTTTAGCTTGAATGATCCGTTCATCGTTGAGATCATAAATGCCATCACCCGGGCATATGATTCATTTAACCGCAGACATTACTTTATTACGACAGACGCGATGTTTAATAAAGAGAAATTTCGTGGCATTGTGCACCCTCATCTTCTAAATAACTACCGTGAACTTGAAGATTTTTTAGATGACCTGTTAAAATACAAAAAGGAGGCGAAAAGTTTTGCCCATGTGCACAATCTTAAAGGTGGACCTGACAATCTGCATATTTGGAATAAAGAGCAATTCGAAAAAATTATCCAATGCATTCTGAACCTCCGGCCAGTGACAGTTATTAGGGGACTTCCCGGATCAGGCAAAACAAGCCTGGCGCGGGAAATAGCGTATCTGTGCCTGGGAAAATCAAAATTGAATATTGTTTCCTTGCCGCGGTTCGATTACATCGTGTGGTTTTCTCTCAACGATTGCCTAACGCCTGACCGGGTACTTAACGCATTGTTTGATGAGATTGGAAGGTAACGGGATATATAAAAATCACCCATATCAATGTAGATAACGACAATGATAAAACAAGCCTCGAAAAGAAACAGACTGAAATTAATCAGATCCTCACCGAACACAAAGTGTTTATCATTATAGATAATTTTCAGTTAAGCAACGATGCCGACCTGAAGTCATGGATTGAAACAGTTCAGCCGCCAAGCGAAATCTTGATCACGTCGTCAAAGGATGTCGGGTTCACGAATGTATACCATTTGACCGGTCTTAGTCCGGAAGATTTCCGAAAATTCATTCATCAAGAAGCCGAAATGAAGGACATGGACATCGATAAGCTTGTCACCCCGCATCAACTCGAAAATATATATACATTTACTTGGGGAAATCCTCTGGCCATACTGTTAGTGCTAGGTCTACTAAAAAATAAGGCATACAAGAACGACATGTTGATACTCCCGCCTGATGAAATATGCTTATTATTTGACATTCTTTATACAATTGCCTACAAAGGGCTTTCTCGGGAAGCAAAGAAATTATTAGATTTCTTCCCGTTGCTGGCAGAAAAGACTTCTATCGAACGCGAAGCATTAAAAGAGATAAGTGATTTTGAATGGGAATGTTTTCATAAATGCATTGTGGAATTATCTGCTTGGAATCTTATTTATTTCGATTTAGAAGACAGGTACTACCGGCTGCATCCAACACTGATCCAATACTTGCAGGACAAAGAAACTTCAACGCCTATTAAATTGATAGCTAAGACTAAAAATTTAATAAAAGAACGGTACATCAAATATTACCTGACGTTGGTGGAAACAAATATAAAGCGAAATTATCCAAATGAAGATTATTGGAACTGTTTAGTATCGCCAAAGATGGCAGTGCTGGATACACGGGTATCCTCTATTCTTAAAGCTGTCGAATGGGCGGAGCAAATCTCTAGCCAACACGGCAACTACCTGAAATTGATTAAGTATCTAATTCACTATCTGGACAGCCGGTTTTATAACCGGAGTCGAATGGAATTTGTAAAAAGAGCTATTGGAATTTGCGAAGCAACCGGAGACTGGTACTTGGAAGCGTTATTCAAGATAGATGCATTAGGTTGGACATGTGTTGAGGAAAATCAATTGAAATTAGCGGAACAAAATATTTTGGCCGGTTGCAGCATTCTTGAAGCGCACTCAACCGATAAGCCTCAGGCCCGACGAGTTGATCTGAAGGCCCTTGCCCAGGCTTGGCTCGCCCGCGTAAAGCTTGAACAATATAAAAAACCCGAAGATGAGAAATTACCTATAGAAGATGAGAAACTACTTATAGAAGCTGAGAAACTTATAGAAGAGGCTTTGTTATATACTGGCGGACGTCCTTGGATTCAATACAGGATATATATGGTGTCCGGCGATATCTCTTACAGAAAACAGGAATTTTATCAGTCACTGAAATATTACAAGCTTGCAAAAAACGAGATAAACAGCTATGGCGGAGAAGGTGGAAATTATCAAATTAATCCGCGCCTGGGGTTAGCATATCTTAGTATAGGTACTGAACGATACCTTCAGGAAGCAGAGAACATTTTCACAGCGCTTAAACAAAATCACAATATACTTATAGGGAAGCTATACGGTGAGTTTGGCTTAGCGATGATCGATTATAAACGTGGGAATAGACATGAAACGAAAAAGTTAGTAGCAAAACTAGAAGGAGAGATAACAAAGAGAAGCCCCGACAACCTCTTACTTAAATTGATTAAGCTATACAAATCTGAAACGCTTGATAAGGATGAAAATTGATTTCGATTAAAACATGCCCTTTAAAGAAAACCGAAGAAGCTCAAAGTTCTGGAGACCTATTTGAGAGACCTATTCGCGTTTCCTACCTTTAGGTCTCTGGAAATGCTTGAGGCTTCTAAATATCAGACTGTTCATTAAATAAACATCTTGACATCAGTAGCGTGAAGGACTAATTTTATTAACCTTTAATAGCACTGAAAATGACCAAATCATTTGCCCTTCTGTTTCAACTGAAACGAACGAAAAAGGTTTCCAATGAAACGCTCCGATCTACTTCAGAATCACTATTGACAGTGAACGTGTAGAGATAGCTACTAAACGTAGTGCTATCCCGACAAGTGGAATGCTGTTGCTCAAAAAGCAATGGGTAACAACGACGATGCCCCGATCCGTCAACAACCATTTGAAAACGCTTGAACAAAAAGCTTATGAAGTGTATCGGGAAATGATCGAAAGGAAAATCCCTGTTAGTCGGAGGGCTTTTTAGTGAAAGGCCATGGACAAGTCAGTTAAAATTCTCAATTGCGAAAGGACAAGAGATCTCGGAATAGATATTAAGAAGACACACCGTGATTCGATGCCTAACTAATGGGAAGCTCTTGAAACCTTAACACGTGAGAGTTTTCGGCTGATGAGTCTTCCGTTGCCGACGCAGACCGGTGAAACACCAGATTGGGCATTAAATGCACGTAATTGTTGAAAACGTTGATAAAAAAGTACAAATCATATTCTACCAGACAAGCCAACAACATTTTTTATTGGGCCCCCGCTTAAGCAAATAATTAGTAAAATTATTCAACATTTATAATATGAATATGAAAAATCCTTTTGTCGATGTTGATATCACATTAGAAGTAGTTGTGGTTTGCAGGCATAGTCAGTTTAATATTACAAAATGGCGAAGCTGTTTCTCTTTTATTTATACATCTTTTAAATAAATTGAAATACCTGGCTGTAAAATTGCACCTAAATGATTTTTCCATCCTTACTAAACTCGCGTTGGATACCGGCAATCAGGTCGTTGTTTTGAATGGTACTACTGGCTTTACTCAAGGCCTGTAGACAACAGTACTGAACAATATTCATAATGCTGGCGCCACTTATTTCATACTTTTGAGAAATAATTTTCAGATTAATATCGGACGCTAATTTTGCCTGAGCAGGAAAAGCATTTTCCCATAACTGCAGCCGTTCCTGAGGTTTAGGCATTGGAAAATGAATAATGGATTGAAATCTGCGCATAAAGGCTTCATCAATATTTGTTTTAAAGTTAGAGGCCAAAATAGCCAGGCCATCGAAATTCTCAACCCGTTGTAATAAGTAAGATACTTCCTGGTTGGCATACTTATCGTGTGCGTCCCGGACATTCGTACGCTTACCAAAAAGGGCATCTGCTTCATCGAAGAAAAGGATCCAGCCCTTGCTTTCGGCTTTTGCAAACAAGGCAGCTAAGTTTTTTTCCGTTTCGCCAATAAACTTGGACACTACCAGAGACAAGTCAATCTTATAGACGTCCCTGCCAGTATATTTTCCAAGCAGACTGGCGGTGAGTGTCTTGCCGGTACCAGGGGGCCCATGGAATAGGGCTCGGTAGCCCATTTTTAGCTTTTTCCTCATTCCCCAATCCTGTAACAAGGTATCACCATGTATCACCCATGTCCGCAATTCGTTGATTTGCAGCAGCGTCTGGCTATCCAGCACCAGGTCTTCCCAATCCAATTGGGTGGTGATCAATTGGGCCGGGAAGCTGGCGTTAAACCGGGGTTTGGTCACTTTCCCAATGGTGAGGAGGTCTACAAATTCCTGTGACATGATTAGTCTGCCACTCATCAACGGTTCTCCGTCTACTGATGGCTCCAGATAAAGCACCTGTTTTTTAAAAAAAAAATGCTCCTCCCCCAACAGCTCCTGCATTTGAAAACGCTTTTCCAGTTCATCGCCTGCCAGCACGAAAAGCGCCGTTTCTCCCGTAGGTAAGAACCCTCGAAACTGCTTGCCCCGGGTACCTCCTAATTGGGGAAAATCACCTTCCCTTGGCAGGTATTGGGTTAACGTTTGCTCATAAAAATCTGGCTGCATATGCGGGGCAAGCGCTATCAACAGCAAAATCAATTCTGGTGGATTGAGGGAATAGGCAGAAAGAAAATTTGTAAATGGAGTCTTGATTTGATCAAAAGAAGGTAGTGGAATTTCCTCGATGGTTGAATAGTTGGCATGCTGACCGAAGTGTAAGGAGATTCGGGTTTGCAGCACCTGGGTAAGATATTCGAAAGAGGCTGCGAGGGAGTGAGCATTCATAAATTCATCTATGAAATTGTTTAGATCACCAGCTCTTCTAACGCTGCTACAGGAATTAATTTAATAGCATACTGTTCTTCCAGGTGATAATGACTGCCATGCACCACCCCTTGACCATTGGCAATAGTAAATTTTTCGTTTACGGACATCTTCCCTCCATCTTGGCTTAGCCACATCTGCCCTCCGATTCGCAATGATTGCAAGTCTTACCGGCTCATCGGTCTGAAGATTTCCGGTAGGCAGGTGCTGCCCAAAATCTTGCTCTATCAGCTGCTTAGTGGTGGCGCTAATACTGCCATTCTGAGTAACAATATCAAAAAAAGCGCTACTGCCCGTTCGGTGACCACTTTGTAGGTTTTACATAATTGCAGAGCCTCATCAAAAACATCTTTCACATATTCACGCTGCACATCCTGGCATTCTTTTCGTTGTCCGATGGCTTTAAACAGCCCTTTCCAGGGGCCGAATAATACGTTAGAAGGGGTTTGTATACTACGCGCCCAGGCAAGCTGTTCTGCCCTGGGTTTTTTCATGACAGCGTGCCATTCAGCGGCATTTACATGAAAAACTTCATCTACTAAGCCCGAAAAACGCTGGTCCAGCTTGCTGAACAGTGACTGCAGGGTTCCCTGCCCGATGTTCCATTGCAGTGCCCCAAAGCTGATGCCCTGACCATCGAAATCGCCGCTTACTTTAGCATAGCAACCGGGGGGCGGTAGGCTGGTTTCAAAAGCTCCTGTAAGCTCCAGGCAGCGGTCAAGCAAGGGTTTGCTCGTAACAGTGGGCACAGGGATAGCGGGCTGCTCCGGGGAAAGTGCCCGCCAGGTTGCTTCACCTACTTTCCCATCTGCCACTAAACCATTTGATCTCTGAAAGCGGACAATGCCACTTTCGGTACCACCTCCAAAATCGCCATCTATTTCGCCTAAATAAAGATTAAGGTCTTTAAGCTTTTGCTGGATTTGTTTCACTTCGGGGCCTTTTGCCCCTCTTTGGTAGCTAGTCATATCTTATATAATTTATATTGGAAGGAAAGAATTCTCCAGGAAGGACACAAAGCACTACTTATCTACCTGACTTTATTAAGAATTCACCTAATTAAGCAATGATGCAGCTAACCTGGTTAGCCTGACATTATCCTACTTCAACAATTGCTTTCGTTCAGGGAACGCAAACCTCAGATCCCGTAGCCTGGTCAATAGTAGTGCCTACGCAATCAGTGTTTTGCAAGGACTGACGACCCATGTCCGCAAAATAATCCCTGATAGCCCGCCGGTAAGCACGGACTTCACGGTTAAATTCCCGCGTGGTCATTCCAACGGTTCCATTAAAAGCAGGCAAGGGATTGCCTTGCAGGTATTCGAGGTAATTTGTGCCATGGCTACCTTCATGGAAACGCAGGGATGTATCGCCGGCTTCCTGGTCCTGAGCGGTTGTTCCCCGGCCATACCCCGAAACCGCCTGAGGATTGGCCTGCCTTTGGTAAGTGGTTTGGATAGTAACGGTAATCTGGCCCGGGCCCTGAAAGGAGCTAATACGGCCCCTGACATTCCTGATTTGAGTTAATCCCCCTCCGGAAGAACGGAAGTTTGTTACAGCACGTCTCCCGGCCCCTCTGCCGGTTATATCAGGACGGATAATTACCTGAACATCATTAATGACGGTTCTTACCTCTCCCCGGCGTTGTGGCTGTAAGCCTGCAGGCACAGGAGTGGAAATACCCGGGATCTGCTGTCTTGGCTGTGCAGGTGCCACTTGCCGTTGCACCAACTGTTGTGCGCCCCCCTGTTGCACCACATGAGTTAATTCATGGGCCAGCAGATGGTTCCCTTCTGCACTTTCAGGAGAAAATTTACCTGCATTGAAATACACATCTTTTCCGTGCGTAAAAGCTTTTGCGTTCAAGTTCTCGTTTAATTCGGCTGAAGTGGAGTCGGTATGGATGTTTACCTCGCTAAAATCCCGGGCAAAGGCTTGTTCCATCTGTGCTTTGGGTTTATCAGGAAGACGACTACCGTTGCCTCGTGAACCCTGAATCTGAGCGGCTATAACAGGGGAAGCAGCCTGGCTGCCACTGTTCGCCTTTTTCTGGAGCGCCTTTTCTTCTTCTTTTTTCTCTGCCTTCTGAACAGCGGGCTTTTCCTCTTCTTTCTTTTCCGCCTCCGCTTTTTGAACAGCGGGTTTCTCTTCTTCCTTCTTCTCCCCCTCCAGTTTCTGGATCGCAGGCTTTTCTTCTTCTTTTTTCTCTGCCTTCTGAACAGCAGGCTTTTCCTCATCTTTCTTTTCTGCTTCCGCTTTTTGAACGGCAGGTTTCTCTTCCTCCTTCTTCTCGCCTTCCAGCTTCTGAATTGCCGGTTTTTCTTCTTCCTTTTTCTCGGCCTTCTGAATAGCGGGCTTTTCCTCTTCTTTCTTTTCAGCTTCCGCTTTTTGAATACCCGGCTTTTCCCCGGGCCTTGCCTCCCGTTGCACCGAAGAGCCTCCGCCCGGAATTAGGCCCGGCGATTGTCTGGCTACCACTTTATCGGCTACGGCATCAGCTTCCCGCTCGTAATGATCATCAGCCTCTCCGATAATGAGTTTAGGCTGAAAGAACGCCTCCCGCTTAGTTTGCACGGTAGTTGGGGAAACCTGTGTTTGAGAGAAAAATGGCCGTTTTTCAGCCTGTACTTCCGGTACGGGCGGATTCCGATGGCGACGGGAGCGAGTGGATGAAGTTCTCATGAATTTAAATGAGCAAATTTTGTCACTTACATATCAACATATTATTTCGTTGTAGTCGCCTCAATAAACTTCTTAAAAGTTTCGGCGACCAAGAACACACTGCTAAAACCAACCTCTTTCTCTAATTTTGCATTGGGCAATCTCTCCCAATGCCAAATAATCGAATCTATATCGAAGGAATTAATATCAATCTTCGACTTTCGAAGGTCTTCCTTCATTTTATCTAATTTTTCCTCAGTCAATTCCCGGTGTTCATGATCCCACACCCAAACTTTTCCTTTGTTCCTGCCGATAAAACTCAATAGAAATAAATCATTATTTGAAGCCTGCCCGATGGGTATTGTTTCATCAGGAATTCGCCCTGAGTACGTATCAAAAGTAAGAACATTTAAATCGTACTCTACATCCTTAGTGAAGCCAAATAATAGATCGATTTCCACAAATTCTTCATAATAACTTTCATCAGCAATTTTAGTTGAAATAGCCTTTTCAAACCCAATAACGCCGAAATCCAATAGGAAAGTCCTGTAATCTAGTGGAAGTTTACCCCCAAGTTTTTTTTCCCATTCATTTAAATATTGATCCGTAACAAGAATTTGTTGGTCTTTATTGATAAAATAGACTCTGTGTTTTGATAAGATCAATGATGTTTCCATTAGCTTAGAGTATTATTTTGAATGTGCAACTCCCCCGGTATGAGGAATTCTACCATGAAGAACAGTAGGAATTAAGAACATAAAATTACCATTTTGGTGATGATGCCACGTTAATTTTTGGGTACTCCTCCAATTTTTAATCGCAGTCTGCGACTGATTTGATCTTTGCCCATATACCCAATCAGCCCAAGCATGGTCAATTCGCTTACCACTCATCCCTTCTGCATATTGTGTTAAATTAACCTGAGCTACTATATCTCTTCTGTCAAATACTGGATAATTATTAAAAAATTTAATTTTTTTATGTTTTCCATTATTGTAGGCTACAATATCAGGATGACTGGAAACCCAATTACAGTTACCTTCTGATCCTGGAATCTCCCAATGCCCATTGCTTCGCGGAAGTCTTGGGATCACCCGAGATTTTTTTTGCAGATACTCAAATTCCCAATTTTCACCAGCCTCTTTTACTGATGTAATCTCAATAACCGACGGATGATCCCGATTGACATCTGCTTTAATTTGGTCAGCATCCGCCTTGGTTACCTCTCCATCCGCAATTTTTTGTTTACCCTCGGTATCTAGTTCTCCAAAGGCGGCAGCAATAGTATCATTGCCTTTACCCGCTTTCTCATCCTCTGGTTTAACGATGGCGTCAATTTTCAGGGTACTTTTAGCGCCCCCTGGAATACCTAAGGCCTTTGGCCTGACTTCCCACTGTTTCCCTTTCAGTTGAAGATCAAAGTCAACATCCTTAACCTGCTGTTTAACAGCCGCCAGTTTGGTATTCAAATCAGACCTGGTCAATGGACCTTGAATATTCTTTAGAGGACCGGCTGCCGCCTTTAAAATTTCTCCAGCTTTCTTTTGCGTTTCGGCATTCGGAGGTTCGGGCTTTTTAGGAGGAACACCTTTGCCGGTATCTGGTTTTTTGCCGCCTTTTCCCTCGGCTGCCGCATCCTTGCCTTTACCTTTTTTCGGAGGCGGTACGTCAGCGGGTTTTGGTACTGAGCCGTCTTCTTTAAACGCTCCCTGTCCTTCTTTTCCTGCTCCGGACTTTTCAGGCAGTTGCTTATCCACCATATTCGACATAAACTTCGAGGCGTCGAATTCAGGTTTTTTAAATTCAATTTC
>JAOQAL010000206.1 GCA_025963615.1 Chitinophagaceae bacterium
TGAGAAGAAATTAGGCTAAAGCCAATACAGCTTACTATATTAAATCCCTGCCCTAAAGGGCAGGGCAATTGGAAACAAGACATTTTATTTTTATTTGCTGTCTTAAAGAAGATAGAAATCGAAATTACAGTGATTCTTCAAATCTTGTTGCCCCGCCTTAAAAGACGGGGGTTCAATGAAAAACAAAAGGACAGGGGTAATTGGATTTTATATTTATTTGCTGTCTTAAAGAACACGGAAATCGAAATTATATTGATTCTTCACATCTTGTTGCCCCGCCTTTTAAGGCGGGGGTTCAATGAAAAACAAAAGCTCCTGGCTTTAGCCAAATCAAGTTATCAGCCTTTACTATTTCGAAAGTTTTTCATTTGAAAAGAAATTAGGCTAAAGCCAATATAGCGTACGCCGTTCGTGCCCTCACGAACCAGCTGCTTTAAGACTCTCTCCGCAAATCATGCAAAAAAGAAACCTCCTTTTATTAACCTTACTTAACATTAAAGCAAGCCTGCTTAACCACCTTTGCCATTTGCTAAGAATATTTTCGTAGCCGAAACCATCAGCCATGAAACTAACCTGTTTTATATTTTTTATCCTTGTATTTTTTGCAACTCCTATTCTTGCCCAAAAAGGAACTATTAAAGGGATCTTACTGGATACCGTT
Source organism: Chitinophagaceae bacterium (assembly GCA_025963615.1). Lineage (GTDB taxonomy): Bacteria > Bacteroidota > Bacteroidia > Chitinophagales > Chitinophagaceae > JAFDYH01. Next base: position 662 of record JAOQAL010000206.1, read on the forward strand.
GCAAAGCTGGCCATTGAAAGCGCCACTATTTCTCTTTTGCAGAAAAAAGATTCTTCCTTAGTATCCTTCTCCATGACAGATAATAAGGGCCGATTTGAGTTGAGTAATGTTGGTCATGGCGAATACCGGTTGATGATTAGCCATGTCAATTATCACAGCAGCCTTAAAGTTTTTAAGCTGGATGATAAGACGGAGCAACTGGATTTTGGGATCATCGTCATGAATGACTTAGCCAAGGTGCTCGATGAAGTAGTCGTAACGAATGATGCGCCGCCTGTCACCCTGGTGGGCGATACGGTTCAGTACAATGCCGGATCATTTAAGGTGCAGCCCAATGCCAATGTGGAGGACCTGCTCAAAAGGTTGCCGGGTGTCAAAGTGGATAAAGACGGAACAGTAAAGGCACAGGGCGAAAAAGTAAGCAAGGTGCTGGTGGATGGAAAGGAGTTTTTTGGTAACGATCCGAAAATTGCCACCAAAAATTTACCCGCGGATATCGTGGATAAGGTGCAGGTATATAATAAACAAAGCGACCAGGCTCAATTAACCGGCTTTGATGATGGTAATAGTGAAAAGACGATCAACCTGAAACTTAAAAAGGATAAAAAGAAAGGATATTTTGGAAAAGTAAATGCGGGGGCGGGGACCGATGAACGCTACCAGGGCCGTTTTAATGTCAATTCTTTTCAAGGTGCGCGGCAAATGTCGGCCATTGGAACGGCGAACAATACGAACACCGATGGATTTTCGATCATGGATATTTTAAATTTCACGGGAGAATTGAGCCGGATGATGAAAGGTACGGGTGGTGGTGGCGGAAATATTAACATTAATATCTCCAACGATGATCCTAATTCTTCTTTGGCCGGCATGGCCGGTAACAATACCGGCATCAATACCATCTGGGGCGGCGGATTGAACTATAATAATATCATTGGAAACAAAACCGCGTTTACCAGCAATTATTTTTATAACCGCTATAACCCCCAAGCAGAAAGCCATATTCAACGGCAATATCTTTTACCCGACTCGTCGTATTTTTATAACCTGAATTCGCTTTCGGCCAAGACTAATAATAACCACCGGCTGAACCTGAGTGCTGATTACCAGATTGATTCATTTACATCCCTTAAAATTTCACCCTCATTTAGTTACCAGAAAACAAATAACAACACCGCATCGGATTATACAACCTTATCAGAATCTTTACAAAAAAGCAATGAAGGCTTCAGTAATAACGGGGCTAACAGCGAAGGATATAATTTCAGGACCGATGTATTATTCCGGAAAAAATTCCGGAAAAAGGGAAGAACATTTTCTATAAGCCTTCAGTCAACCATTAATACCAGCCAGGGTGATGGCAGCCTGGAAGCGATTAATAGTTTTTATGACAGGGCCGGCAGCCTGATACGCCAGGACACGATCAATCAACACAATTTAATTGACAATACCCTGAATGGTTACACGGCCAGGGTCGTTTATACGGAGCCTTTGTTCAGGCGGTCCTTGCTGGAATTCAGCGCCGGCAAAAGCAATACAAAAAGTGTAGCGGAAAAAACAACGCATGATTATGATAAAACGACCGGGAAGTTTGATAACATCAACAGTTTACTGACCAATGATTATGAAAACAGGTATGGTTATAATAATGCCGGTATCCGCCTCCGCAAGCAAACAAAAAAATACAATTATGCCCTGGGGTTAGTATGGCAGCAAGCGGAGCTTGAAGGAAAGATATTCAGCGCCAATAAGGATTCCGTCATCGGGAAAACATTTAAAAATCTTCTTCCTAATGCAAGGTTTCAATATTATTTTTCGAAATTTAAAAACCTGCAGGTAAACTATTCTGCTTACACCAATCAGCCATCGGCCGCGCAATTGCAGCCTGTTGCTGATAATACCGATCCGCTGAATATAAAAGAAGGCAACCCGGACCTGAAACAGGAATATACGCAGTCCATACAAACTAATCTTTTCTTTGTAAATCCTTATAAGAACCGGAACCTGTTTGCATTTTTCAACCTGCAGCAAACACAGCATAAAATAGTGAACTACGACCGCATCGACAGCTTTGGCATTAAGACGACCAGGCCGGTTAATGTGAATGGTGTATACAGTATAAGCGGCGATATCAACTGGAGTTTTCCTGTTCGCTTTCTGAAGGCTTCCTTAAGTATCGGCAGCAATATGAATTATTATAAAAGTAAACAGTTTATCAATACCCTTAAAAATGTAATCAATACGATCAGTCTTGGGCCAGACCTGAGACTGGATATCAACGCAACTGAAAAGCTTCAGATCTCGCTGAGTGCAGGAGTTAATTATAACAATACAAAATATTCCCTGCTGGCTGCCCTTAACACCACTTATTTTTCACAGCGATATGAGACAGAGTTTTCCTGGCAGTTGCCGGGGAAATTTCTTCTTTCTTCTGATTTTATTTATAGCATCAACAGTCAGCGGGCAGTGGGGTTCAATACCCGGGTTCCATTATGGAATGCAGGTATCAGTCGACAAGTATTGAAATTTAACCGGGGTGAAATAAAACTTAGCGTGAATGACCTGCTGAATAAAAATATCGGTATCAGCCGCAACGCCAACCAGAATTACATCGAAGACAGCCGTATAACAACATTACGCCGCTTCTTTTTATTAAGCTTTACCTATAACCTGAGCAAAACAGGATTGAATCAGGAAAATGGAGGCAGGGGGATGAGGATTAGTTTATAGTTTGAAGTTTGGAGTTTGGAGTTGTGGGATCAGCGACTTAACTGCCGGTAGTGAAAATTCCCGATTAAAGAAACAATAAAAAAACTATGGACTCATGATTCTGGAGTCAGCGGCTTAACTGCCGATAGTGAAACTTCCTGATTTAAAAAACTTTAAACTATGCACTCATGATTCTGAAGTCAGCGGCTTAACTACCAGTATTGAAACTTCCTGATTTAAGAAACTCCAAACTCCAAACAACAAACCCCAAACTTCCCTAACTGAACAAATACTCAACATCTTCCCTGGACAGAGTTTTTACAAATGTTGCGTCATCCGTTATAAGTTCTTTGGCCAGGGCTCTTTTACGATCCTGCAACTGAAGAATTTTATCTTCAATGGTATCCTTACAGATCATCCGGTACGCAAAAATATTTTTTGTTTGCCCGATACGATGTGTACGGTCAATGGCCTGCTGTTCTACAGCAGGATTCCACCAGGGATCGACAATATATACATAGTCTGCCGCGGTCAGGTTCAAACCCACACCTCCGGCTTTCAGCGAGATTAAAAAGACCCTGATCGTATCATCATTCTGAAAACTCTGGATAGCTTTCTCCCTGTCAGGGGCAGAGGTGCTGCCATCAAAGTATTCATATTTTATTCCAAGCTCTTCCAGTTTTTGTCTTATCAATGCCAGCATACCGAGAAATTGGGAAAAGACCAGGGCTTTGTGATCGCCCATATCTTCACTCAGTTCTCTCGATAGTTCATCCAGTTTGATAGAATGATTGGGAAATTTTTCTGTTTCATTCAAAATGGATGGCGAATCGCAGATCTGCCGGAGCTTCATTAAGCCCTGCAAAATAGTAAGCTGTGATCTTTGTATGCCTTGCGTTTCAATCGTGCCTAATATCTGTTCCCGGAAATCATTGCGGTAAGCATCATAAATTTTCCGTTGCTCATTTTCCATTTCACAAAACAGGACCGTTTCCGTTTTATCCGGAAGATCCTTTGCTACCTGTTCTTTGGTACGGCGTAAAATAAATGGATACAATACCTTTTTGAGATGTTCCTTCCGTTCCGGCTCGCCAAACTTATCAATCGGTATAGCAAATTCCTGCCGGAAAAATTCCATGCTGCCCAGCATCCCGGGATTTAAAAAATTCATCTGCGCGAATACGTCAAATGTATTGTTCTGCAACGGAGTACCGCTCATGCATAGCCTGTTTTTTGCATTCAGCAGGCAGGCTGCTTTCGTTACTTTACTCGCAGGGTTTTTAATAGCCTGCGATTCATCGAGCACTACATAATCGAGCAGGATCGTTGTAAGCAATTTTATATCGCTCCGCAGGGTACCGTAGGTAGTAATGGTAATATCATACTTCATCATCTCTTCCCTATCCCGGGTTCTGTTGCCGCCATGATGGATATGATACGTAAGCTTGGGCGTGAATTTTTTTATTTCATTCTCCCAGTTATAGATCAATGTGGTGGGACAAACGACCAGGGCTTTCAGCGATTCATGATGCGTTTTATAGTACTCGAGAAAGGAAAGGGCTTGTATCGTTTTACCCAATCCCATATCATCTGCCAGTATACCACCCCATTTTATTTCCTGCAGGTAATTGAGCCATTGAAATCCCGCCACCTGGTAAGGGCGAAGGATCATTTTTAATGCATAGGGCGGTTCAATTTCTTTAATCTGGTTAAATTCTTTCAGCTTGTCATATTTTGCCTCCAACTGAACTGAAAGTTCATTTTCGTCACGGGTTTCATATAATTCATCTATCACACTCAGGTGATAACGGGATAGTTTCAGGGTGTTCGTTTTCCCTTCACCGATGCGGAAGAGTAGAGAATACTTTTTTAACCATTCTTCTGGCAGGATACCCAGCGTGCCGTCATTCAATTGTACGAATTGCTGCTTATTCGCCAGGGCCCGTTTTACTTCTGCTACGGTTACCTTCTGATCGCCAAATAAAATATCCACCTTGGCATCAAACCAAACGGTATTGCTGCTGATGAAAATTTTTGTATCGGGCTTTGAGGTATTGAACCGGAAATTTTTTAATGCCTCAAAACCAAATACCGGCACTTTCATTTCCTTCATGGCATCTACAAATAAAAAGAACCAGTTGTTCTTTAACACATCGGTGCCCCGTAATGCCAGGGAAGCGGTATCCGCATTATAAACAAAATTGGAATGAAGATTCTGTAGTTTGTCAATAAAGTTTTTTTCCGCGACCCGGTTGCGGTGAACGATCATTACTTTATCACCACCCTGCGGCACTACAATTTCATCGCGGTCCCTTGCTTTTGTTTCATACCCTTTATAATTAAAAGAGGGTTGAAAAACAAGGTAATCTCCTTTTTCCTGTAAAAACAATTTTAAGTCCGGCTCGCCATCTTTTACTTCCTGCACCATGGAACGTTCAAATTCAACCCGGTATTCTTTCGCCAAGGGCATCACAAACTGGTTCAGCGTCTTACTCCAGTCTTCTTCCCCGATTTTCATTTCGCCACCAGGTAAAAATTTCTCTATTACCTGCACGATCTCTGTATTCTGCCACAGGTGTAATTGATAATTATACAGAAATAACAAGGGACTGATGCTTTCGTTATCACTGAGATCATAATCCAACCCACCGGCCCTGATCCGGCATTGTATGGTATACTGCCCGTTTTTACTTACAATAAAATAAGGATGAATTTCTTCGGCTGACAGATTTAACCCGGTTAGGTTGCTTGTTTTAAAAGTTTTACTTTCCTGCAGTTGATATATCAACCGGCTATCGGCAAACTCCGTAAAAATCTTTTTCAGTTTCGGCAACAGGTATTCTGCCATCAACTCTTTTGTTTCATCCGCCAGGTCATCTTCTTCCTGGTGAATTATATTTTCCCAAATACCGGAAAAGGGAGAGTTGCGACTGATATATTTATTAATCTCTGCGTCCTGAAGTTTACGGACCGAGGTAACAAGTTGTTTATCTTTTTCGCTGTAGGCATCCGTACTTACATACTTGGATAGATCCAATTTTTCAACTTTGCCGGCAAAGCCGTTCCCCGTATCATTGGGCTCACCCTGAACCACATCGAGTGTAAACCGCGGATAACCTTTTTTATTAAAATTAAAAACGATTCCCAGCAAATCTTTCTGCAATGGAGTTTTCAGGCTTTCATCTTCTTCTGAAGATTCTTCTACCTCCGCCACCATCAGCGGCTTGGGCGCGGGTAACGCGAACGCAGCTACGCGTTTTATACTGGTGTCCAACACCCTTAAAAAGGGCTTGCCTTCTTTATAGGTAAATTCAAATTTGCCTTTCAGGTCATCGCTTAAGGAGTAACCATAGGCTTCCAGTAATTTATTCTTCTCTTTATCCCAGTTACGGATGCTGTCAAAATAATGAGCCCCATGGGCATTCAGCAATTGAAGAAAAACAATCACTTTGGGTAAACATAGCGGATGTTCGGTATCTACATAGTCACAGCTGGTATCAAAATTTCGTTCTTCATTTTTGCGAAGAATCACCTTGTAATTATTTCCATCAATGGTAACATTTGCTTTTACCGTTTCCTCTTTGGCGGATTCAATATTGGCTTTATTTGTTCTGAGAAATTGTTCTGCTTCGGCCATTATTTCCTGCGAGCAAAGCAACCGCATGGATTTAAGATCAATAATCTTCATCTTGGCAACCGTATGCCGTTGATCGTATTCCACTTCATCGGCTTTCAGGTGTCCTTTATCAATCATTTCCTGCAACTGAAAAAGAGTAGCAGCTTCATGGCGGCAAATATCGCCCAGGTTATAAGGGCAGGCGCAGCGCAGGGAAAGCGATTTAGGGTCCTTAAATTTCTGAATGTAAACTTTATAGTAGGTAGAATAACTGTCGTCTTTTACACGAAAAATAGCGGAGCCAAAAAGGTCATCATACTCAACAAGCTCTACAAAACCGATTGCATGAATTTTTTTTCCTCTTCGTATTACTTCGTCTGTTCCATGAGTATAGACGTATTTCAAAAGATGTGGTAAGGCCAAATGATTTCAGATTTTAATTCAGGATTTTAATTTTAATTAACCCTGATTTTTCATTTTGGCACTCTCCGTTTTTGTTTTTCCGGAGCCTGGCTCAGACAAGGTTAATCTGCAAAAGTAAAAGAATGTGTAGCAGAATTCAATGTAAAATTGGATCTTTTAAATAAATAAAGAAGGCCGGTTTTTATGCAGAAAAATCGAGTATCTTAGCAGGTTTGCCCGGCCTCTGGATGCTGGATGCTGGATGCTGGATGCTGGATGCTGGATGCTGGATGCTGGATGCTGGATGCTGGATGCTGGGCAC
>JAOQAL010000311.1 GCA_025963615.1 Chitinophagaceae bacterium
TTCATTTCCTCTTTTTTCCAGCCACTTAATAAAAACAAACCATAAACTTCCATTGCATTTAACGCGCTGGTACATTGGCTGATGATATAACGGCTGCATCCCTCCACACCATTATACAGCTGAATTGTTTTGATAGCCCCGATAGTTTTAATGGTATCCTTATGAACCGGATCCGCAGCCAGTTCAGGGTCAATCGTTTTATTAAAATTTGAAAGGAGGTTTATTTTTTCTTCATCAGCCAGATCGGCATAATGATCCGGTAAAAGATCACTTTTTTGAGAAATATCATGCAGCAATTTCTGATGAACAGAACTTTCCTGTCTGATATCCAACGAGGCGAAATAGAGACCAAATACTTCTACTTTGTTAATGAGGTTATTTACCAGGTGAAGGAATAAACCATTATGCTGGTGGATAACGATATTCCGGATTTCCTCAAGGGTCTCAAGAATCTCATTTTTTGAAAGGTTCGTTTTTTGCCCCGGTATAAATACATTGTTATATAATTTAATTTCTAACCCCGCAATTAAGGTATCCACACCTGCAAAAGTCAGCCTGCGCTTCAACCGGCGCACATCAAGGTAATAGCATTTTATAATGGCGCCCCGGAGGGCATCTGCTACCTGCATCGTTATATCAATATTTACAAAAGGATTTCCATCCCGGTCACCACCTGGCCAGAACCCCATTCTTATAATAGGATTATCGGGATTAATGGCGTCAGGGAACTGAGATTTTAATGTAGAAGAAATTTTCCCGGCAGCAGCATAAAATACATTTTCCAGGTACCAGATAAGGCTGATGGCCTCATCATAAGGCGTTGGTTTTTGTTTATTAAAAAACGGGGTTTTACCTAATTGTTGCAGGTAGGTATTAACCAGGGCGGCATTGTTATCTCCCAATGCTTTTGAAAGATCATTAATAATTCCCAGCACCGAGCCGGGATAAAATTGGGTGGGGTGTGCTGTTAATACCAGGCGTACGGCGAAATCACTTAATTTTTCCGCTAGTTGTTCCTGGGCATTTGTCTGCAATACTTCCGATTCAAGGTTCTTCAGCGTACCAATCCCATTGATATCATTGATTTCCCGGAAAGCAGCATCTTCTAATGCATCAAATAATACGACCTGCCGCTCTACATACTGAACAAACCTGAACAGTACATCAATCTGGTCTTTCTCGTTAGTATAAGAAGTATGCTTGTTAAAGAAGTCTTCAATAATCTGGATCGGACTCAGCTTTTTCTTAAAACCTTCTTCACAGTTATTGGCAAGCAACGACAAAAGAATGCCGGTTTTTTCGATTCTGTGAAAAGGAAGCGAGGTAAAAAGGCTGTTGTAAAGCTGGAATTTAATACCGACATAATTCTTAAACTGCAATAAAGCCTTATTTGATTGGTAATCCATTAAACACTATTTAAAAATTGATTTATTTATTGATAGAGCAAGCAGTAAAAGTGGCATGAAATTAAATCATTTTCAGAAAAAAATGGCGATCATTAAATTTTTTACAATTGTTTTGTTTACATTTGCTCACTCATTTAAAAATGATGCATTTTCCGCAATATATTATTCAACCTCGTACCGGGATTTTATTAAATCCGGTTTCAATTATTGGTACAACCGTTACTACAATCCGCTAAGCGGATTGTATAATTACATATTACCCACGGGCGTTTAGCTTTGATCCGGATTAACGGTCAATTTATACATTTTACCTTTCAACATTCTAAATAACACCACATGCAGGTTTTAAAATTCGGCGGCACCTCTGTAGCAAATGCTGTGAATATACAGAGGGTATCGGCGATTGTGAAGGAAATACTGAAAAAGGACAAAGCCATTATAGTAGTATCAGCGTTTGGAGGCATAACCGATACACTGATTCAAAGCGGAGAATTAGCTTCGTCCATGGATGAGTCTTATAAAGAAAAACTGCAGATTGTTGAACAACGTCACCTGGAAGCCGTAAAGGCCCTTTTGCCGGTAGCGCAACAAAGTAGTATTCTCAGTTGGGTAAAGCGAAGCTGTAATGAAATTGAAGACATCTGTAATGGTATTTTTTTATTGGGAGAGTTGTCTGCGAGAACCAAGGACAGAATTGTGAGCTATGGCGAATTAATGTCATCGCAGATTATTTCCGCCTATTTAAATGCAACTGGCATAACGAATACCTGGAAAGATGCAAGAGAGATCATTGTTACGGATTCCAACTTTGGATATGCCGCAGTGGATTTTACAGCAACCAACAAAAAAATCAACAGGTATTTTTCTGAAACGGCGGGTTCCGTATTTATAATACCGGGTTTTGTTTCAGCCAATGCAACGGGAACAACAACAACCCTGGGCCGGGGTGGTTCTGATTATACTGCAGCAATCCTCGCAGCGGGGGTGGATGCAGGATCGCTGGAAATATGGACGGATGTAAGTGGAATGATGACCGCCGATCCCAGGTTAGTTTTGAATGTAAAGCATATTCCGAATATTTCTTACCAGGAAGCGATGGAATTGTCGCATTTCGGCGCCAAAGTAATTTACCCGCCTACTATTCAACCGGTGATGAGTAAAAAAATTCCTGTTTGGATAAAGAATACGTTTGCTCCCGGCGATTATGGAACCGTAATAGAAAATGATGCGAAAGAAAACGGAAATATTATTCGTGGAATTTCAAGTATTAACAAAATTGTTTTATTAAGTCTGGAAGGAAGCGGAATGGTGGGGATCCCGGGTTTTTCAAAAAGATTATTCGAGGCCATGGCATTGGAGAAGATCAATGTTATTATCATTACGCAAAGTTCTTATGAACATTCTATCTGCGTAGGGATTGAGGAAAGTTTTTCGGAAAAAGCCAAACAGGCTGTTGACCGGGCTTTTGCCTATGAAATTGAAAGTGGCAAAGTAGATCCGTTGATCATTGAAAAAAATCTTTCCATCGTAGCGCTGGTGGGCGATCATATGAAAAGTCATACCGGCGTGAGCGGAAGAATGTTCGGTTCACTGGGAAGAAATGGCGTCAATATCCGGGCGATTGCACAAGGCTCTTCGGAAAGGAATATATCCGCTGTCATCGCTTCGGAAGATGTCAAGAAAGCCATCAATGTTTTGCATGAGGAATTTTTTGAAACAACCTACAAACAGATCAATCTTTTTGTAGCGGGTGTGGGCAATGTGGGTGGCCGCTTACTGGCCCAGATTGAACAACAGAAAGAGTACCTGGAGCACCATCTTCGCTTACAGGTAAGAGTTGTTGGCATGGCCAATAGCAAAAAAATGCTTTTCAATGATGAGGGTATTGAATTGAAAAACTGGAAAGATTTACTCAGCCAGGGCGAGCCCATGAATTTGCAAAAATTTATTGATATCATCCGTTCGAAGAATCTCCGGAATGCTGTTTTTGCCGACGTTACAGCAAATAATAAACTCGCAGAATGTTATGATCAGCTTTTACAAAAAGCAATATCCGTCGTGGCCTGCAATAAGGTTGCCTGTTCGTCTGCCTATAGTTATTACAAGAAATTAAAAGACCTTGCCCGCGAATACAAGGCACCTTTTCTATTTGAAACGAATGTGGGCGCCGGTTTGCCCGTAATAGGCACATTGAATGACTTGATGCGCAGTGGTGATAAAATAAATAAAATACAAGCGGTGTTAAGTGGAACACTGAACTTTGTTTTTAACAATTATAATGGCGAAAAAACCTTTGCCGACGTTGTGAAACAGGCCCAGGAAGAAGGTTATACAGAGCCTGATCCAAGACTTGATCTGGGGGGGGCCGATGTTATGCGGAAAATCATGATACTGGCCAGGGAGTCTGGCGGACAATTGGAAATGGAAGAAATTGAAAACAAATCATTCATGCCGCCATCCTGTATGGAAGGCAGCGTCGATGACTTTTACAGTGAAATGGCGAAGCATGAAAACCATTTTAAAAAAATATATGATGAAGCGGCTAAAACAAACCGGAAGTTGAAATTTGTAGCGGACTATGAAAATGGCAAAGCTTCTGTTGGATTACAGCATATCGATTCTAAACATGATTTATATCATTTGTATGGAAAAGACAATGTAGTATTATTTTATACTGACCGTTATACCGAACAGCCGCTCGTAATAAAAGGGGCAGGAGCGGGGGCTGAAGTAACTGCCAGTGGTGTTTTTGCAGATATTATCCGTACAGCTAGTGTTTAAAATGAACGAACAAAAAAAAATAATAGTTAAAGCCCCGGCCACAGTGGCGAATCTTGTTTGTGGCTTTGACATTCTCGGCCTCGCGTTGAACGAGCCAGAAGATATTATGGAAGTCATGCTAAGTGACAGGCCAGGTATCCGGATAAGTCATACTGATGGATATGACCTTCCCGTCGAGCCTGAAAAGAATGTAGCAGGCGCCGCGCTGCTCGCTTTTTTAGAGGAAGCGAGGCAGGGTATAGGCTTTGATGTTTCGATCAACAAATGTATAAAGCCAGGTAGTGGATTGGGGTCTAGCGCAGCTAGTTCAGCCGGTGCTGTA
>JAOQAL010000322.1 GCA_025963615.1 Chitinophagaceae bacterium
AGTAGAAGGTTTAAAAGTTTATACGATCCCTTGCAGGAGTTGAAGTCTCCCCTGCCGATCAGGTCCCACCAGACTCTTAAACCGGAACTGTTAGCAACATATTATAGCGTCATATCAATAAATAGTGAACGATAAACCAATCAAATCACCTTTCGGTATTTGAATTATCCCCGCCTTCTTCCCTTGTTTTTTTAAATTCCAGTTTACCAAACTTCCAGGTAAAATTGATGCCAATTGACCGGCTTGGAACGCGACGCAGCGAATAAAGGTCGAAATTATTACCCGTTAAAATTGTTTTTTGATTGATGTATTCACCAAATGGGTTCGTAGCGGTCAACGCTAAACTTCCTTTTTTATTCCAGAATTGTTTCCGGACAGCAAAACTATAAGAAGTATAGGAAGGGTATTTCCCCTGCACTTCATTCCGCGCGGAATTGAAGTTTGCAAAAAATTCTGCGGCAAGAATATTGCTGAATTGATAGGTGGAATTCACATTCAGGCGGTAATTAAAGCTATTGATTGTATTTCCCGGATCGATCGTGTTAATGGTATGCCGGTAAAAAAAGGCAAGGTTCGAACGGATACTAAGTTTATGGGTGACGTGCAGATCAGCAAACAGGTTCAGCCCAGTATTCCGTTCTGTTCCGATATTCTCGCGGGTGCTTACAGATACATTCGTGTACACTGAATCTCCAACTTTTAATGAAGGATAGAAAACAACATAAGGTTGGATATCATCATAATTGTTACGGAGGAATGCAGCGACCATAAATGAACCCACTGAAGGAAGATCAAGATTGTAGCTTAATTCAATACGATTCCCGATCTCCGGCTTTAGGTATGGATTACCAGCGCTTATATTTTTTGGATCACTGGTATTGATAAATGGATTCAATACCCAGTACTCGGGTCTTTCAATTCTTTTTGAATAACTCAATTTCAGGGTTTGTTTGTCTGATAGTTTCCTCAATAAATATATTGACGGCACCAACGTATTATAGCCGGGAGTCTGGGCTTGCTGCTGTGCATTGGAATAATAAGAATTAATTTCAGTGCGTTCATACCGGAGGCCTGCTTTGACATCAAAAATATTTTTCACGGGCAAACTGATCTCGGTATATAGCGCATATACCTTCTGGTGGTATTTCAGGGAATTAGATAAACTGCTGTCAAATCCCCAGGATTTTGTGTCCGGTTGAAAGTGGTCCACATCGGACAGACTGCCAATATCCATAAAACTTATTTTACCACCTGCGCCTAAAATAATTTTTTTCTTTAGTGGAACGGTGTAATCCAGGCGAATTTCATTATAATGGCTGGTAGCCGGATTTCTACTGCTGATACCGTATACCAACGAGTCCTCCGGCAGCAGGAATTGCTGATTACCTGCCCGGATTAAATCATTGCCGAAACTGCCGTTATAATTTAATTCAAGTTCATGGTCTTCCTGCGCAAATTTTCTTTTATAAGTCAGGGCGGCATCGATATTATGAAAATGAAATGAGCTGTTGGTATTATTCAATGATGCGATTTCAGAAAGGATGGTCCCGGCTGCATCGGTACTCGTCTGTACCTGGTTCATAAAACCCGACCCCGCATTCCCGAAATCATTGTAATTAAGAGATCCGGTGATGCTGTTATTTTTTTTATAGGTCCAGTCAAATCCAATTCCTGATTGGTAACCGTGCCGTTTAATACTCGATTCTCCGTCCTGGTGAAGCAGCCCATTTGTTTTGAAAGAACTGTCATAGGAAAAACGATCCGAAACATTGGGTGTTTCGGCTGCCAGGCGGGTATTGCCGCTCAGGAATGCATTGATGCCGAAATTTCCTTCCCGGGCATTAAAATTAAACGAGCCATTTTCCATTCTGGTTCCTGCTGTCAGGGAAATGTTGCCGTTAATGCCCCTGGCGGTGTTTTGCTTCAGGATGATGTTGATGATTCCGCCTACTCCCTGTGCATCATATTTTGCACCGGGATTTGTGATGACTTCAATCGATTTTATCTGGCTGGCAGGAATGGACTGAAGCACATCGGCAATATTACTTCCAAATGCAGTGGAAGGCTTACCATTGATAAGAAAGCGTATAGAAGAGTTGCCGGAAAGTTCAACATTCCCATCCACATCCACGGAAACCATCGGGATTTTCTTCAATAAATCGGTTGCTACTCCGCCTTGTGAAGTAAGGTCCTTTTCCGCATTGAATACCATTTTATCAATCCGGTTATCTATGAGTTTTTGCTGTGAAGTAACTACAACCCCCTTCAATTCGGTCTGGTTGAGCGCCAGCGGGATTGTTTTCAAATCAATCAATGCATTTTTTTTAATTTCAGGCAATTTTTTCCTGAAAGCCTGGTAACCGATAAATTCAACCACTAATGTATAATTGCCAGGTTCGACACCGGTCATCTCAAATTCTCCCTGGTTATTAGCTGTAGTCCCATTAGCGGTGCTTTTAGTTCCCGCTGCCACGATTGTGATTGTGGCATACTCAATGGGATTTTTTGACGCTGAATCCACGATCCGGCCTGAGATTGTTGCTTTCTTATTTAAATTAACTGGTTGCTGACCTATTGCACTCACACTGGATAAAAATATTACGGCACCTAATAAGAATCTGCTCATG
>JAOQAL010000332.1 GCA_025963615.1 Chitinophagaceae bacterium
CGCCAGTATCCATTCGGCGGAATCATTTACCAGTGCAGCTGGAGCTATTAGTCATTACAAACTGGGGAACGTCAATAAAAAACTTGTAAAAAAATTGGCAATTCCGGCTATCATTGGCGCCGTGATCGGGGCTTTTGCATTGACTTATCTCGGAGAGCGATATGCGAAGATGACGAAGCCGTTTATAGCGTTTTATACTATGTACCTGGGAATAAAAATTTTAGGTAACGCTTTTAATCAAAAGCCGGCCGCCAAAAAAGGAGGAAAGAAAAAAACAAATATTCCGTTGCTGGGACTGATCGGCGGGTTTATTGATTCTTTTGGTGGCGGGGGCTGGGGTCCTTTGGTGACCGGAACTTTCATCAAAAACGGGCGAACACCCAGGTACGTCATTGGCAGTTCTACCGTTGCAAAATTCATACTAACCTTTGCAAGCGCTGTTACATTTACTTTCACGGTGGGCATCCAGCACTGGAACATTGTCGCGGGGCTATTACTTGGAGGAATTGTTACGGCACCCTTTTCTGCCATGCTTGCGGCCAAACTACCCGTCCGTAAAATGTTTGTAGCCGTGGGTATCGTAGTAATCGCAATGAGTCTCATCACAATTTACCGTTCGATCTTCCTGTAACACAAGGGCTAGCCTGTAAAATGGCCTTTTCTGTGGCCGCCGGCCGCTGAAATCCTTTAAAATTGTTTGAATTTCCCGGGTAATTTTTTTTTAAATAAACAGTCCATAAATTTGATAGACTAATAAAAATATTTAGCTTTGCAGCAGCAAGGGTTTGGTTCAGTGACCTGCGGAATTTGTAACGCCTGATTTTTCAGGATTTTTTTTGAACCATTAGCCTACTGATTTAATAGACTGATAAAACGACAACTAAAATTATGAGAAAAGAGATTTTTAAGAGACCGGGCTTACTTTTTTTTATTTTTTTCCTGATCAGCCAGTCACCCTATGCACAGGACAATGCCAATGCGGTACTTGAAATTTCAGGTAAAGTAACCAACCAGGAAAAAGAGCCCTTGCCGGATGTCAGCGTACAATTAAAAGGAGCGGTCGTCGGAACGATTACAGGCAAAACAGGAGATTTTAAACTTCGTGCCAAAACAAAACTTCCGTTCACGCTGGTTTTTTCATCTATTGGTTTTCAGCAGCAGGAGTTCCAGGTAGAAAACCTTGGATCCAATGTTCAGATTGCCCTGGTTACACAAACCCTGCTTGGCAGTGATGTAGTAGTAACTGCTTCCCGCCTTCCGGAAAATATTCTGAAATCACCGGTCGCGATTGAAAAACTGGATATCAGGGCGATCAGGCAAACCGCAGCCCCCAGTTTTTATGACGCACTGGAAAATGTAAAGGGTGTGCAGATGACAACATCCAGCCTTACATTTAAAGTTCCCAATACCCGCGGATTTAATATTCCCAATAATTTCCGGTTTATGCAATTGGTGGATGGAGTCGACATGCAGGCTGCCACTCTGGGTGTTCCCTTGGGTAACGCCATTGGGCCAACAGAACTGGATATTGCCAGTATCGAAATTACTCCCGGTGCTGCTTCCGCTTTATACGGAATGAATGCTATTAGCGGAATGGCAAACCTGTTGACTAAAAATCCATTTGCTAACCAGGGTTTGAGTTTTTATCACAAAACAGGCGTTAATCATGTTGATAATAAAGATCATGCTCCCGCCTTGTTGACCGAAACGGCTATCCGTTATGCAAAAGCATTCAATAATAAGATCGCTTTTAAAATTAATGCCAGCTATCTGCAAGGAGTAGACTGGATTTCCAATACCCGTTTGGATCAAAATCCAAATAGCAGGAATACGGCGAATCCTTCTTATCCCGCATTAGATGGTGCCAACAATATTGCGTTTGATGGATGGAATAAATATGGTGATGATGCATTGGCTGGAAGTAATACCGTATCGGTTACCGGTTTAAACATAGATGGAGTGGCAAATAAGACATTGACGGTAGCCCGCACCGGCTATTGGGAAAAAGATCTTGTAGATCCAAAAGTGGATAACCTGAAGTTTGATGCTGCTTTGCATTACCGCATTAATTCTAAAACAGAAATATCGTATTCTTATCGTATTGGTAAAATGGATGGGGTTTTTCAAAGAGGTAATAAGGTAAAATTGGATAACGTAATAGTTCAAAACCATCATCTTGAATTAAAAGGAAGCAACTTTACGATCAGCACCTATGTGTCAAGAGAAAATACCGGAGATTCTTATAATGTAAAACCTCTGGCTGATAATTTAGACCTGTATACCGGTGGTAGCGCCAGTGTATGGACTGCCAAATATAAAACGGCATTAAATACCTATGCCACCAATAATGGCGGTGCTCTAACGTCGGCGAATCTTGCAGCGGCAACAGCGTATGCACGCCAGCAAGCTGATGCAGGCCGGGTCGAACCCGGTACGCCAAGATTCAATACAGTAAAGGATTCCATTATAAAAATCAACAACTGGGATATTAAGTCAAGCGCTATTCCCAATGCACCGGTAACCGGTGGCGCGGCTTTAATTCAGAAAAGTAATATCTACCATGTCGAAGGCCAGTGGGATTTAACACAGTATGCTAAATATTTCAACTTACTCATCGGCGCTGATGCCCGTATATATGAATTAATTCCTGACGGAAATAATTTCGTTGATTTTAGCCGGCCAATAGCGGAAAGAAATATTCCTGAAAAAGATGGCAGCTTTGGGAAAAATATCTATTATAAGAAGTTCGGTGGTTTTGTGCAGATCACTAAAACATTTTTCAAAGAAAAATTAAAAGTATTTGGTTCCTTGCGGTCCGACTACAATCCTGAATTTAAAGTTAAGTTTACGCCACGCGTGGCAGCCGTTTATACAGCAAATGAAAAACATAATTTCAGGGTCACATTTCAGCAGGGATACCGTTTTCCTGCCTTGTTTGAAGCCTTGTCTTATGTAAATAATGGCCGCGTTAAAAGGGTTGGAATTCTGCCAATCATTAATGAAGGGTTAGGTTTCCGGGAAAATAGCTATACACAACCCTCGGTAGCAGCATTTAATGCGGCTGTAAAAGCAGCTGGTAATACAGATGCGGCGGCGTTGACCAACAGGAGTTTATTACAACCCGGTAATTTACCAGACGGCAGACCCGAAGGAATCAATTCTTTTGAATTTGGTTATAAGAGTATTTTGTTTGATAATAAACTCCTCATTGACTTCGATGCGTATACAAATATTTACGACGGTTTCCTGGGACAGGTTCAGGTATATGTTCCAATAGGAGAGACCATTGGTTCCGATGCAGCCGTCATAGCGATGGTAGATCGAAACAGGGATGCTACGGTGGCCAGTGGCGGTAATGCTGCCAGCAAAGGCCAGGACCGTTACCGCGTGTATACCAATGCAAAGAACAAGTATACCACCTACGGTTCTTCATTAGGCGTTACGTATAACTTCTTCAAAAGCTATACTGTTTCAGGTAACATCAATTACAATAAGATAAAAGGAAATTCAACACCGGATTTATTTATTACAGGTTTTAATACTCCTCAATGGACTACTAATTTATCATTCGGCAACAGGGCTTTAGTGAAAAATATTGGTTTCAATGTTACCTGGAGATGGCAGGATGCGTTCTTATGGGAAAGCCCGCTGGTTACCGGGGACATTGCGGCTTACAGCACAGTGGATGCCCAGGTTACCTACCGTATCCCTAAGGCAAAAGCAACTATTAAAGTGGGTGGCGCTGATATTTTCAATAACCGTTATCTCCAATATGCAGGGGGACCCAACCTCGGGGGCTTATATTATGTAGCCATTACCCTGGATGGTTTATTGAAATAGATTTCAGATTGTTGAATTAGTATGCAATACATTCATCCAAAAAAATAAGGTATTGCCTTACTAAAATATAACGGATGCGTAACCCAATTTTAGTTTTCTTCCTGGTCGTTATAACGATTCAGCCGGCCCTGTCACAAATTAAACAAACGACCTCCTTGCAGCAGGTATGGTCAGGATATTTTAATCAGACAAGATTCAGTAATAAATGGGGCCTGTGGACTGACTTGCATCTGCGGACCCAGGAAGATTTTTTCAATCATTTTTCAACCGGTATTGTAAGACTGGGACTAACCTGGTACCTGAATGATGCCACAAAATTCACGGCCGGTTATGCCCACGTAAATTTTTTCCCGGCTGATAATCATAAAAATATTTCCCAGCCTGAACACCGCCCCTGGCAACAGGTTCAATGGCATACTAAATACACCAAAACGAGGATGATGCAGTGGATACGCCTGGAAGAGCGTTACCGTCGCAAAATCTTGAATGATTCCACATTAGCCGTTGGATACAGCTTTAATTGGAAGCTCCGGTATAACTTTTTTTTCCAGGTGCCTTTAAGTAGAAAGGGACCGCTACCCAAAACCTGGTCTTTTATAACCAATGAT
>JAOQAL010000350.1 GCA_025963615.1 Chitinophagaceae bacterium
CCTCTCGTTGCCGAAGTGGTTTTTTTTCGAACCGGTTCTTGGAGGATCTTCAACTAGCGGATATGAACACGTGTATAATGATATTCCTTGTTTCTAACCCTTGTCTGATATTATTGTATCATTGATCTGCAACCGGTATCCCTTTCCGTGTACGTTTGCGACCTGTATCGATGCGTCGCCTTCCAGTTTTTTTCTGAGTTTTGATATGAACACATCCAGGCTCCGTCCTACGATCACGCCTTCATCTTCCCATATTTCTTTTTGAAGCCTGTGTCTTTCAATAAGCTCACCAGGCGAATCGGCAAAGATCTTCAGCAGTTTATTTTCCTTGGGCGTAAGTTCTGTTGTAATACCCGAAATAGTGATCTGCCTTTTGCCGGGTTCAAATAAAGTATGACCTACCTGCAAAACATCTGCGTTTGTATCTGTCGTTCCAATCCTCGACCGCCTTATCCTGAAGGGACGCACAGCCAGTAACCCGATAAAAGCGAACACGGATAATCCTCCTACCAGGTAGCCGTTAGATATAGGAGCGATGCCAGTGTTCTGAAGCCGGATGTTGACCAGGTAGCAGCCGCGCGGTTGCTTGCGGCCCAAACAGGGAACGATAGTTTTCTGTTGTTCCCTGAAGATGACGTATCCAAATAAAATTTCCTTACCCGAACAGTTCAGAACAGTGACGATATAATCTTCTGCAAGATGACCTTTCTCCAGCGACCGCCTGATGATCTTAACCAAGGAGTCTGTTTGAAAAGTAAATTCATTTTCAAACCTTACCTGGTATTCATGTGGGGCTATTTCCTGTACAGGTAACACCCTCGATGTACTGTCGCCTGCATGCAGCAGTATCTCATGCCCGATATTCCGCAACAGTATCTGCTGTTTGGCAAGCTCAAAATTTCCATTACCCGTAAAGCCGAACACCGCGCAAATGACTGCACCAGTCAGCAGAAAAAGGAGCGGCATCATGTAACGCCTCTTCGTATCAGGATAGGTAGTACGTTCTTTCATTGCCATTGTGCAGAATTTACAATGTTTACAAATCAATTTACAATATTGATACCATCAGAAAAAGGATGTGGAAGTAGTTTACGGACTCAAATTTATACACTATGATTTATAAAGCCACTACCACTCTTGTATTAATGATGATGCTCCAGGCCATTGACTGTACACAGCGGCAGCCAGGCTGGCAACTCGATGTTCAAAAAAGTAAAGTTTTGTGGAATACCGGAAAGGTGATGGGCGGCCACTCCGGTTATTTCCTTTTTCAGTCCGGCAACCTGCAGTATTCAGCCGCAGGCGAACCTGTAAGTGGAACCTTCCGCATGGATATGAACAGCATCCGCAGTACCGACAATCCCGATGAAGCGGGCAGGAAAAAAACGGATGCGAACCTAAGGAAAAACGAGTTTTTTGCCCCGGACGATCATCCGCTGGCAACGATGGACGTAAAAAAGATCACCCGGATCGACTCTTCCATGGACTATCATGTTGCGGGTGACCTTACCATAAAAGGCATTACCAACCCGATAGAATTTACAGCTACCATCAACACAAAAAACAATACCAGCCATATCACAGCTAATGTAGACATATCGCATCAGCTATGGAACCTTAATCAAAAAACGCAGAACAAACATCGGCTTGACTCTTTATCGGCCATCAAAGAAAAACTTGTACCGTATATTCATGTGTCACTGGACCTGATCATGAATAAATAAAACGCAACGCAGCATGTTGCATCGTCAGGTTCCTATGCTGATTCTTCCTGTTCCATCTAAGATTGGCTCAATCAATTCAAATGTGATCAATAAAGAAAATAAATTATGAAGTACATATATGTTTCTACGTTGCTTTTACTGTCTGTTTTCCTCAGTTCATGCGAACAAAACCAAACAGGTCTGGCAAAAGATAATAGCAAGTCCGGAACCAAAGACTCAACCACTTTCCGGAAATATATGGATAGTTTAGCGCAAGACACTTTGCTTATACGTGAAATTTCTAAAGAGAAGACGGCTGGAACGATTTATCAATCTGCATCGCGTTATCATAACGTTGTGCATGCATTTACTTATCTGGTGGCTATGCGGGATCATTGTAGTAAATCTTTATTACAAATGCGTACTAAAGCTGAAGATAATAAGAAGCTTTTTGATAAATTGGAAAGCGAATTGTTATACGCTACGGCAAAATTAACTTCACCAATATTTAATGGTTTAAAAGTTGAGACGGGGCTGTATGAAAAATTTCTGAAACAGATTAATGACCGGTTTAGAGATAAATGTTAGTAGCCCCCGCCGTTGTCGGTTACCTGGTCAACAACCGGCATTTAGTGCGCATAGTAAACAAAAGGCGCTCAGTGCAAATCCAATTGCATTGATCAAACTGATTCCGATTTACGCTGATGACTTGTTCTGAAATATTAACTTCTGGCAGGAATGAATAGCATGAGTAATGATCCCTATGTATCTTTTATTCAACAGGGAATTTAAGTGCAGCATCGGGTTCAGCGGTCACAAATAGCTTTGATTCATAAAAATAGTTGGCCATTTTTAAACCATCCCCTTTGGAATTTTTAGTGGCTTTTAGTACAAACCACTGCGGCATAAATTGATCTTGTAGTACCAATTCAGTTTTTGTTTCGGCAATTATTTTGTGCAGATCCGTCAAATTGTTTTCATCAAAAACCTTCACATAGAAATAGTTACTGTAACTGTTCACGCAAAGCTTACCGATGGGCTGCATGATGTAATTCTGACAGACATTTGTTTTCATTGTATAATGTGCATATTCAATGATCGGGTTCTTTTTCAGTGTAAAAATAATATCGGATATTTCTTCGCAGGTCTTCGGTTTGTTGAACTTTAGAGCCGCTACCTTACTACTATATAAGGTGTAACGGTAATTTTGATCGAAATCGTTTACCGAGGATATAAACTTTCGTATGTTAGTATCGCTATAGATAGTGTCGAAAGCAACTGAAATATATTCATTTGCCAATTCTCCGAGATTGTATTTTGCGTTATTGTAATAGTAGAAACCGATATAGTT
>JAOQAL010000375.1 GCA_025963615.1 Chitinophagaceae bacterium
CGGAAGGAATCCTGCTCAATGGTCATGCTGAATTCTTTAATATACGTTACAAAATCGCAGCAGAAAGTGTAGTATTCTTTTTTATTTTTTTTTCTTTCCAGGTAAAGATCCGTCGTTAACCGGAAACAGCAGAGAAGGGCATCCACCCCCTCGGCCAGTTCTATATGCTTGATGTATCCATGTCCGGTATCATCAGGAAAGTATACCGTGTTCTCAATAATTTTAGTTCCCAGGGATTTTGCGACTTGCTCCAGGAATCTGTGGTAAGAAGTGAGCTCGTATTTAATTTCGATCATTTTGTGTCCTGCAAAAGAAACTTATCATGTCATGCAAAAAATAGTTGTGTAATCAAAAAATAAAAATTACGCGTGAATTAACAGTAACAGTTCACTGCCACCTATAGGTATTTCAGGGGATTGCGACGGGCGTTGAGTATATATTTTTTAATATTCATCCAGAAAGCTAAAACCATATAAATAATAATCGGCGAACCCATTGTCAGAAATGAAATATAGATGAACCACATTCGAATCCGGCTGGATGCTATACCTATTTTATCGCCAATGGCGGCACAAACACCAAAGGCGCTCCATTCCACAAAAGCTTTAAACCTATTCATAGAGCTAATTTAAAAAACTTTCAGCAGTATTAATAATGAAAGTCGCTTTCTACGTTATTCCTTGTTATTTTTTTAACACCGGGGTTTTCCCGGGTTTTTCCGAAATTGTGCGTCCCTCTAGCTAAACAGGGGATACCGCTGCAAATAACGAACTGATTTTTTTACTGCCTCATATTTAATTAATTTCGCCGCACATTCACCATTTAAGATTTGCGAATGCAGGATGCAGGTTTACCGTCCACAGGCCGATGCCTCCAATCCGTAATCGTCAATCATCAATCTAAAATGTTCACCTATATGGTTTTTGACCTCGACCTCATTAAAAAAATTTATACGGAAATGCCGGGTAAGATCGCAGCGGCCCGCAAATTAGTTGGTGGCCCGCTTACACTGGCCGAAAAAATTTTATATTCTCACCTCTATAATACGGCTGGCAAAGCTTTTGAAAGAGGAAAGGACTATGTAGACTTTGCGCCCGACCGGGTAGCCATGCAGGATGCTACGGCACAGATGGCTCTTTTGCAGTTCAGTACGGCAGGTCGTACTAAAGTAGCGGTCCCCTCCACGGTGCATTGCGATCACCTGATACAGGCTAAAACCGGTGCAGCAGAGGATCTTGCTACCGCCATTACCGTAAATAAAGAGGTGTATGATTTTCTCGCCTCGATCTCTGATAAATATGGTATCGGTTTTTGGAAACCTGGTGCTGGCATTATTCACCAGGTTGTTTTAGAAAATTATGCTTTTCCTGGCGGAATGATGATTGGTACCGACTCTCATACTCCCAACGCGGGTGGTCTCGGCATGGTAGCCATTGGTGTTGGAGGTGCCGACGCAGTAGATGTAATGGCCGGACTGGCATGGGAACTTAAAATGCCTAAATTAATAGGAGTGAAGCTTACCGGAAAACTCAACGGATGGACTTCCTGCAAGGATGTAATTCTTTGGGTGGCTGGCCAACTGACCGTAAAAGGTGGAACCGGAGCCATTGTGGAATATTTTGGAGAAGGTGCGGATAGCATGAGTGCAACCGGGAAAGGAACGGTGTGTAATATGGGTGCGGAAATCGGCGCTACCTGTTCTTTATTCGCCTATGATGAAAAAATGAGCAGTTATTTAAAAGCAACTGGGCGGGAAGAAGTGGCGGCGTTAGCCGACGGCATCCGCGAACACCTTCGCCCCGACCCCGAAGTATATGCCAATCCAAAACAATTTTACGATGAAGTGCTGGAGCTAGACCTGGCAGCCTTAGAGCCTTATGTGAATGGGCCTTTCACGCCGGATTTGGCAACTCCTATTTCTAAAATGGCGGAAGCTGTAAAAGCGAATGGCTGGCCCGCCAAACTGGAAGTGGCATTAATAGGCAGTTGCACCAATTCATCGTATGAAGATATCAGTCGCAGCGCTTCCATTGTGAAAGACGCTGTAGGCAAAGGATTAAAAACAAATTCAGAATTTACGATTACCCCTGGCAGTGAACTCGTTCGCTTCACCATCGAAAGAGATGGTTTCATCAAACAGTTTGAAGATGTGGGCGGCGTAGTATTAGCCAATGCCTGCGGTCCCTGTATTGGCCAATGGGCCCGTCATATTGATGACCCCAACCGCAAAAACACAATCATTACATCTTTCAATAGAAATTTCGCAAAACGTAATGATGGCAATGCAAGCACGCACGCCTTTGTGGCGAGTCCTGAATTAGTAACGGCAATGGCTATTGCTGGTACTATTGCATTTAATCCTTTAACAGATAAACTCACCAATGCAAAGGGCGAAAGCGTGCTACTGGCAGAACCAAAAGGTTTTGAATTGCCGCCTAAAGGTTTTGCGGTTGAGGATGCCGGTTACCAGGCGCCCGCACTGGATGGAAGTAAAGTGCAGGTGGTGGTTGACCCTGAGTCAAAACGTTTGCAATTGCTGAAACCATTCCTGGCTTGGGAAGGCAGCGACCTGAAAGGATTGAAGTTATTGATAAAAGCCAAAGGGAAATGTACCACGGATCATATTTCTATGGCAGGCCCCTGGTTAAAGTTCCGGGGTCATCTTGACAATATCAGCAATAACATGCTGATCGGCGCTGTAAATTTTTATAACGATAAGACAGATACTGTAAAAAATCAACTGACTGGTGAATATGGGCCGGTACCGGCAACGGCAAGGTTTTACAAAGCATCGGGTGTCGGCAGTATCGTAGTGGGCGATGAAAATTATGGAGAGGGTTCGTCAAGGGAACATGCAGCCATGGAACCAAGACACCTGGGTGTCCGGGCTATACTGGTCCGTTCTTTTGCCCGCATTCATGAAACAAATTTGAAAAAGCAGGGCATGCTGGCATTGACGTTTGCCAATAAGGAGGACTATGATAAAGTGCAGGAAGATGATAGCATCGATATCGTTGGATTGACATCGTTTACTCCCGGCGTACCTCTTACGGTGGTGCTGAACCACATCGACGGAACGAAAGATTCTATTCATGTAAACCATACCTACAATGAACCCCAGATTGAGTGGTTTAAAGCCGGTGGTGCGTTGAATGTGATACGGGCTGAGTTCGCGAAGATGTAAATAGTCAGGATACCAAAATGATTTAGCCGGTAAGATGGCGGGCGGTAAGAAAGATTAATTGCAGAGCAATCCTTTCCGCCCGCGGGCTTACCAGCTATTTTATTTTTATCTTCTGTAGTTAATTTCCCAGCATAGGGAATAATTTTTTTAATTCTTCATCACTTGGCTGAGCGCCGTATTCACATACCTCAAATGATTCAATATGTTTGGCGGCAGCTGCCTTATCCGCTCCATACCATTTTTCCATGGTCTTTCTTACTTCCGGTGTAATTGGTACCGCCGTTATTTCTGCAAGCCATTTTTCCCTTTCTTTTTTATCTGCTGGCACTTTATCCAGGTAATGACCGATCCAGGGCAACCATTCATAGACCTGAGAGACATGCGCGTCCAGAGCATGTACTTTTTGATCAAATGAGTTGGTTATATCAACCGTAACATCTGGTCTGAAAGGATTGGGACGCTGAAAAAAATCCTGGAAATATAAGAATACCGGATTTTTTTTCAAGGCGGGTGTTTCCGGGGCTACGTTGGGTACCGCCACCATATAAGCTGCATCCTGCACCAGTACACCGGTATAACGGTGATCAGGATGATAATCATTCGGCCGCGGTGCAAGCACCATATCCGCATTCCATTCACGGATCTTGCGGATGACCTGCAACCGCACAGCCAATGTTGGCAATAACTCGCCGTCGTGATTATCTAATACATCATAAGTGACACCAAAACGTTTGCCTGCTTCTTTGGCTTCGGCTAATCTTCGTTTGGCTAACGACACTCCTTTATCGGCCTGGTGCCCGGCATCGCCATTGGTTACGGAAACAAATTTTACTGCGTAACCCATTCGGGCAAAAATGGCTGCTGTGCCACCAGCGCGTTCATCACAATCATCCGGGTGTGCGCCGAACATAATGATGCGGATCTTGCCATTATCTTTTTGGGCATGGGTTGCAGTGCAAATACAAAGCATAAAAAAAGAAGAAAGTACAATCAGTTTGCAGGCAATGGTTCTCATACTGTTTTTTTTTAAAGTTAATTATAAGGAATAAAACTGGTAATGATTACCGGTTCAGTGACGTTGAAGTTCTGCAATTTTATTTATTATTAAATATTTGATTGTTGTCCCGCTTTTTGCATCCTTGTAATTAGCTTGACGCGCATGCGATAGCTATCGGGATTCTATTCTTCTATGACCCCATATGGTTCAATATAAAAAAGGAAACATAAAAGCACATAGACAGGAAGAAAAAATCCATTTCCATCACTGTGTGGCTCTGTGTCTCCCTGTCTCCGTGGTTCAAAATTGAAAAAAGGGAGACAAAGCCCACATAGCTTTGTGTTTCAAAATCGTATTTTATCTCTCCCAAAACCCAGCGAAACAAAGATATTCCTTAGGCTTTTCGTGAGATTATTGTTTTGAGCCATAGAGGCAGGGAGCCACTGAGAATACACTGAGCCCACATAGTTTTTCTCCTTGTTATCATGAATAAAAAAATTACCTTGACGCCAATGCGATCCATATCGGGACTACTTTTTTTTCCACAAAAAAAAGTAAGAAAAAGAAGTTTTCAATAATAAAAAGAGTTGTTTCGGGCAAACAAAACCTACATCTTATTGCATATTGTTTTTTTTTACCAAAACTTCACTAAATTTATTTTCTATGAACTCAACAACACGCAGGGATTTTCTAAAAACCAGCACCGCCATGTTATCTGTTGCAATGGCCGGCAATTCATTTGATTTTTTAAAGCCCAAACCACTATTAGCTTTCTCCACATTGGGTTGCCCGGACTGGTCATTTGATAAGATATTGGATTTTTCAGTTGCAAATAATTATGACGGGATTGAACTGCGTGGCATCCTGCGGCAGCTTGATCTTACGAAATGTCCTGAGTTTAGCAACCCGGAAAAAATAAATGACACCCGCAAAAGGATAGAAGACCGGAAATTAAAAATTGTCGACCTCGGATCTTCGGCCGCCATGCATCACCCCGTGGGTGCTGACAGGCAAAAGAGCCTGGACGAAGCAAAACGTTTTATTGACCTGGCACAGCAGTTGAATTGTCCCAACGTCCGGGTGTTTCCCAATGAATTACCCAAAGATGGCACCCGTAGCGCCGTGGTGGAACTCATTATAAAAGGGCTACAGGAACTGGGTGAATATGCCAAAGCAACCAATGTGTGTGTGGTGATGGAAAGTCATGGCGACGCAGTAAAAACGGAAGAACTGAAATATATAATGGAATCCGCCGCCAGTGCACATACCGGGCTGGTATGGGATGTGGTAAATATGTGGACGGTAACGAAAGAGCCCCCTGCAGCCGTGTACCAGCAATTAAAAAAGTACATTCGCCATACACATATTAAAGATGCCACCCTGGCTGATGATAAGATTAACTATGTGCTATTGGGAAAAGGACAAACGCCCATTTTTGATGCCATCGATGTATTATACAAAGATGGATACAAAGGATATTACAGTTTTGAGTGGGAAAAAATGTGGCATCCTGAAATACAGGAACCTGAAATCGCATTGGCCGATTATCCGAAAGCCATGAAGGCGCATTTTAAATTATAATCTTTACTCCATAAAAAAATCCCGGCAGTGCACCACTGCCGGGATTAAAAATATTTTTTTACTGTAATTATAACTTAGTGATGATGGTGTTCTCAACAACAGTCCGGTTGGTGTTAACATCAATTACATACACAGATGATTCTTTTGTCAGCTTATTGGTTACTTCAAAGGTAGTACCTGTGATCAACGACATGTCTTCAGAATCCAGTTTATACCTTCTTGAAATTTTTTCGCCTTTTATTTTTTCAGACAAAAGGATTTTTTTATCAGCATCCCTTACGGTAACGATAAATTCAGCGTTGGTGCTATTGTTCAGTTCAAGCTGAAAAACAGGAAAATTGTTAACGTTGCCCATAAATTTCAAGGCCGACGGTACGTCAGGATTGTTGCTTGCGAATGTAGCGTTAGAAAGTCCAAGGGTAAGGACTGTAACTAAGCCTATCGCGATCATTTTGTAATTGTTCATTGTCTTTTTCATAAAAAATGTTTAGGGTTTATTAAATGTTTACTAAATGTTTATTAAATAATTTTTTGTTTAAAAATTTCACAGCAGCAAAAGTTCAAGGCAAACAACTGAAAAAATAAATTGGGGAGTGATCATTTTCCCGGTGGTCAGGCAAGCCTTGCAAGGCTTTTTTCGTTTGATGATGTAAAGGTATATTGCGAAACCGCAGGATTCAAACTAAGATTGTTCCCTTTTGATTATGCGTAACGCCGTTTCCACCGGCTGAAACCCTTGCCAGTAAAGCAATTTAACAAAAAATTGCACGGATGTCCAACCTCTTTTTTGACCCGTTTTCTGAGGATATAAAATACGAAAATGAGCTTTTTATAATGGTTTACCAGTAACATAAAAATGGATGTTTATCATCCGCCCGGCGCGGCTTCCAGAGATTCAAATTCAACAAAGATCCTTTCAATATAAAAAAGGAAACACAAAAGCACATACACAGGAAGAAAAAATCCATTCTCATCACTGTGAGTCTCTTGTCTCCCTGTCTCCGTGGTTCAAAATTGAAAAAAGGGAGACAGAGCGGACATAATTTTTTGTTTTACTTGTTATTCAGAAGTGGATGTGTGGAATGCTGATCCTTCTCAAAAAAATGAACGGACTCTCGGCTAAAAACCAGTTACCCTTTGGTATCCTGGTAAGTTTGCATTGCGAAGGCGAGCTCCTGGTGAAGCTTACTGATATCCGTAGGTTTTGTAATAAAGTAAACGGCGCCGAGTTTTTTTGTTTCATCAATATCATTTTCAGACGAGGAAGTGGAAAGAATGATCACCGGGATATGTTTCAAAGCCTTATCTTTCTTTAATTCTGCAAGACATACCCGCCCATCCATGCGGGGCATATTCAAATCAAGAAAAATTAAATCAGGTTTTCGTTCCATCCCGTTACGGAGCTTGCGCAATGCGTCTTCGCCATCCATAGCGGTAAGGCATTTTACCGAAGCATCGATTTTATGAATGGCTTCAGTAAAAAAATAACAGTCGTCAGGGTCATCATCAATTACCAAAAATATTTTTTTGCTGTTCATTTCAGGTTGGACTTTATAATTCCAAATGCTCATTATAAGAAGGCAACAAAACTAAGATAAAAACACAAACAAACCTTATTGGGCAACTTTCTACCCATCGTGGGGCAATACCGGTAAAACTACTAATAGTTATGAATGAATTTAATTCACCTTCCTAACGGCGGTAGAGTGATTATTAATCAATTAACTGTTTAAAGATTTTAACAATGATTTTAATTATAGGAGCCCGGTAGTAAGTGTAAAAACTTAGTCAATGACTGCCAGGTTTACTATGAGGTGACACACAAACTATAATAGCTATTGGCGGCGATAAAGCGTAGCTTTACTTTATTTCTTCCGTAAAAATGCAATCACTAAAAAAAAAGATAGTTCAGCCTCCCGCTACGGTACAGCAATTTCCTATTGTAGGCGTTGGAGCATCGGCAGGAGGTCTCGATGCATTCAAGCGTTTGCTGAAAGCTATACCGGAGAATTCGGGAATGGCCTATGTGCTGGTACAGCATTTAGATCCATCGCATGAAAGCATCCTGCCTGAATTACTTACACGGGTAACCAAGATTCCTGTACATGAAGTTACCAATGATATTCACCTGGCGCCGGATCATATCTATATTATTCCCGCTAACAAAATGCTCACATCAACCGATGGTGTGCTTAAGATTACGCCGCGTGATTTAAAAAATCCCAAGAACCTGCCCATTGATCTTTTTTTTACCTCCCTGGCCGAAGTGCACAATAGTTTTGCCGTGGGTATTGTGTTATCGGGTACGGGTCATGACGGAACGATTGGATTGAAAGTTATTAAAGCGCATGGCGGGATCACCTTCGCACAGGACAACGGATCAGCTGCTTACGATAGTATGCCGCAAAGCGCGGTGGATGCCGGCGTAGTGGATTTTATTTTGGCACCTGAAAAAATTCCGGAACAACTATCGCAGATCAATAGCGCCTACCAAACCACTTCCATACGTGCGGAAGGAGAAGAAGTACCAAAAGACGATGAATTAATTTTCAAACAAATTCTTTCGCTGATCCGCATGCACAGTGGCGTTGATTTTACCTATTACAAGCAACCCACCCCCCGTCGGCGTATTGCCCGCAGGATGGCCATGAGCAAAACAATAAAACTTTCAGCTTATCTCAAGCTTCTTCGTGATAATAAAGCAGAACAGGACGCGCTATTCCAGGATATGCTTATTCCCGTTACCTCCTTTTTCCGTGATACAAAAACTTTCCAGGAATTAAGCAAAACGGTTATCCCCCTGCTGCTTAAGAACAAAGTTGGGGACGGACCCATCCGGGCATGGATTGCGGGCTGCTCTACCGGTGAAGAAGTATATTCGCTGGCCATCAGCCTGCATGAATGTTGCGCGGAGAAGTTATCGCACCTGAGAATTCAAATCTTCGCTACCGATATTTCAGAAGCCGCCATTAAAAAAGCCCGGGCAGGAATTTACAGCAAATCCGAAGTCCAAACGATTTCGGAAGGACGGCTCAATGATTATTTTACAAAAAGGGGGGACACTTACGAAGTAAATAAATTGATCCGGGATATGTGCGTTTTCGCGCAACACAATTTTTTGAAGGACCCTCCTTTTGCAAAAATGGATCTGATCAGTTGCCGCAATGTGCTTATTTACATGGACACTTTTTTACAGAAGAAAGCACTCAGCACATTTCATTACGCACTCAAGGAAAGCGGCGTCCTGCTGCTCGGCAAATCTGAAACAACGGGATCCTCATCCGATTTGTTTAATCCGGTTGCTGGTCATGAAAAAATTTATGCACGCAAGTCCGTGCCTGGCCGTTTCATGCACGTAGCCACCGAACGCAAAGAAGAAGCGTTAGCGATTAAAAATACAGCGCCTAAACCAGAAGTTTCGCAAACTGACTTCCGTAAAAGCGCGGAGGCCACCTTGCTTTTAAAATATACGCCAGCCGGTGTTATTGTGAATGACCAGATGGAAATTGTTCACATCCACGGCACGATTACCCCCTTCCTGGAACCGTCGCCCGGCAAGCCAACTTTCAACCTGTTAAAAATGGCCAGGGAAGGGCTGGCTTTTGAACTGCGGAATGCTTTGCATAAAGCGAAAACGGTCAAGACTTCTGTTATCAAAGAAGGCATACCGGTGACCAACAACGGAAAACAATTGCTGGTTACCATTGAAATTCTTCGTCTCAGTAACACGATTGAACCATATTCTCTCATCCTGTTTAGCAAAACTCCGGTAGCTTCCACGACAGAAGAAAAAACCAACGGTACCGCGGCATCACGGAAAATAAAAAAGGAAGCGCAACTGCGCATTCAACAACTGGAAAATGAATTGGCGCAAACCCGTGAAGACATGCGCTCCATTACCGAAGACCAGGAGGCCGCCAATGAAGAACTGCAAAGCGCCAACGAAGAATTGCTGAGCAGCAGCGAGGAAATGCAGAGTCTGAACGAAGAGTTGGAAACATCAAAGGAAGAACTGCAGTCCACCAATGAAGAGTTGACCATTGTAAATCATGAAATGCTCGACAAACAGGCGCAACTGAACGCCTCGCGTATTTATTCAGAAGCCATTATAACTACCATTCGGGAACCGCTCATTATTCTTGATAAAGCGCTGCGTATAAAAACGGCCAGCGCCTCATTTTATAAAAAATTCAATGTAGAACAACTGGAAACGGAAGGCAAACTATTTTATGAAATACAAAACCACCTATGGGATCATACCAGGCTGCGCTCCTTGCTGGAAAAAATTCTTCCGGAGAAAGCCCGCCTTGAGGATTTTGAAATCGTAATCCGGTTCCCTTTGATGGGTGAGCGGATTTTACTGCTGAATGCCAGGCAGATTGTAAACGAAAATAGCACCGAACAATTAATTCTCCTGGCTATTGAAGATGTTACAGATAGTAAAGCGGCCGTGCAAAAACAGATCAACGTGGCGGAAGAAAATTTTTTGCTGGAATTTGCCGAGGATTTTTCTCAATACAAAACCGATGAAGAATTTTATGGCTCGCTGGTTACCTACCTGGCCAATAAAACCCGGATGGATTATACATTGATTGGCACGATAACAAGGAAGGAAAATGATTTGTTTACGATTAAAACCATGGCCTTCAGCGACCATGGGCGCCTGGTGGACAATATTGAATATCCATTGTTTGAAAGTCCTTGCGAAGAGGTGATAAAGGACAGGGTTTGCTGTTACCCGAAGGAATGCAGGATAACTTTTCCAAGAAACCAAACACTAACCCGTTTTAATATAGAAGGATATGTTGGGTATCCTTTATCCGATCATACCGGGAAGTCTATAGGTATTGTTGCCGTGATGCATGAAAAAGAAATCCCGAATCCTGAATATATTTCAGCGCTTTTAAAAATAGTGGCCAAGCGGACAGAATTTGAAATGGAGCGGACGCAGTTCAGCAAAACATTGAAAGAAAACAATCTCAGTTTGAAAGCGGCGGTGGAAGAATTGGAAAAAACCAATATCCAGTTGCAGCAGTTTGCCTATATAGCGAGTCATGATCTGCACGAACCGCTCCGGAAAATAATGACTTTTTCTAAACGCATACAGGAAAAAGATAGATACGAGTTGCATGACGAAGTAAAAGTCTATCTTGACAAAATAGAAATTGCATCCGGGGGGATGAGAGTATTGATAGATGATCTTCTTAATTACTCACGACTGCTGGACCATGAAAAATTATTTGAAGCCACCGATTTAGATGCAACCCTCGAAAGTGCATTGAAGAATTTTGAAGTGCTGATCGAACAAAAAAAAGCGGAGATAAATGCGGGAAAACTCCCCACTATCGAAGCAATACCTTTCCAGATGCGGCAGCTTTTTTACAACCTCATCGGTAATGCCCTTAAATTTTCTACCGAACAAACACCGCCGGTGATCAGTATTGCAGCAAGCCTCCTTTCGGAAAAACAGGTTACGCAGTATCCCATCCTTAATCCGTTGGTGCCTTATTATGAAATAATTTTTAAAGACAACGGTATCGGTTTCGAACAAAAATACGGACGGCAGATCTTCGCCGTTTTCCAGCGCCTGCACAATAAACAAACCTACAGCGGCACCGGAATCGGCCTGGCCCTGAGCAAAAAAATAGTTGAAAACCATTCCGGGGAAATTTTCGCGGAATCAAAAGAAAATGAAGGCGCCGCCTTTCATATCATACTTCCACTGGTACAACCCCGGTAACTAAAAGTTTATAAAAAATCCACCACAAGGCACATCGATACGAAGAAAAAAATCTCATTCCCATCCCTCTGTGCCCCCGTGTCTCCCTGCCTCCGTGGTTCAAAACCGGTGAATAGAATAACTACAGTTGAATCATTTTTTTTAAAAACACCAGCCCCAAAGCGCATAACTACTTCTTATGTTAAGTAGTAATATCTTTATGGCCCGTTTTGAAAACTGGAAGCGATAACCTCTTATTGTTAGTTACCAATAAACCTGAACCTATATGTCGAAAGTAATTGTAAGTATCTCCATGTCACTCGATGGCTACATCGCCGGATCCAATATGAGTTCAAAACAACCCATGGGTGAAAACGGAGAAAGGATTCACGACTGGATGTTTAAAACCAAAACGGATATGGATTCGGATGTGATCGATGAAATTTGGGAAACAGCAGGGGCTGTTATAGTAGGCGGACGAACATATAAAGTGGCAATTAGCGACGCCTGGCGGGGCTCATCTCCTTTTAATATACCGGCCTTTGTGATTACCCACTCTGTTCCGGAAGAAATAGTAAAGGGGTTTACCTATATTACGGAGGGAATTGAAAAAGTATTAATGGAAGCAACCGTTCAGGCTGGAGCAAAAAATATATGGGTCATGGGCGGCGCAGATATTATCCAGCAATTTATAAATGCTAAAATGGTAGATGAACTGCAAATTAACCTTGTTAATGTGTTAATGGGTAAAGGAGTCCGTTTGTTCGATAAGATAAACATTGGACAGGTTGAACTTGAAAAACAAAGAGTAATAGATTCTACCGGCGTAACACATCTTAAATACCGGGTGATAAAATAAAGTGGAGTTACTCCTATGGATTGTGATCTTACCACCTGAATCCAATAAAATGAAAAAATTAGTCTTCTCTGTTTTCTTTTTTATAATTTTTAGCACGATGAGTTTTTCCCAATGTGATAAGGATGTAATTATTACTTCTTCCAAAACAGAATACCTGAACACCCGGGATTCTGTGCAACATACCGAGATGGAGAATACCGTAATTGAAATAAATAAATCCGGAATCACCATCACGCCGGCTGATAGCCAGGAAAGAAAAATGCAGTGGAAGATAAAGAAAAATTCATTCCCGGCATTTCTTTGCGTTCTTTGCTTCTTTGCGTCCTTTGCGTGAAACATTCTTTGACGGCAGTGCTAAAATAGCCCTTATGGCTATTGAAAGAAACATGAGCACATGGCAAAGATTTTTTAAAATAAACCCGAAGAGATGTTGCGAAAGTATAGATGGATTCTTAACCGTTCATCTCTTTGCGCTCTTTGCTTCCTTGCGCGCTTTGCGTGAAACATTCCTTTCGCGTATGCCCGGGGTCTTGGCCAATCTATCGTAAATAAAAAAAAAGAAAAAGCTGAAGCCAGACCCCGGGATAAGAAACCCGCAGAGATGTTGCGAAAGTATAGATGGATTCTTAACCGTTCATCTCTTTGCGCTCTTTGCTTCTTTGCGCGCTTTGCGTGAAACATTCTTTTTGAGACAGAGCGCCTGTATGGCCCTGCCTCCGACACAGGACCTGCCAATAAGAATATTTCAAGAAAAATATAAACTGGTATAATAAACCCCTTAACTTTATTCGCTATCCGCTGATTATTCTATTTCCCATTTTTAAATTATTAACTATACCGGTCGCCACCACGATCCAGAAACAAAAATTATTATGGCAATAACAACCACTAACACCTCGGAAAGGCTTTTTTCACTCGATGCCCTGCGCGGCTTTGACATGTTCTGGATTATGGGCGCAGAAGAGATTTTTCATGCATTGTTTAAAGTTACGGGTTCACCCTTCTGGGGCACGATGGCCGAAGAACTTACCCATCCTGCATGGAATGGATTTCATTTTTATGACCTTATTTTTCCACTTTTCCTTTTTATAGCCGGTGTAGCTACCCCTTATTCGGTAGGCAAGCAACTGGAAAATGGCGCGTCAAAAAAGCAATTGGTTTGGCGCGTGGTAAAACGTGGTTTGATCCTGGTATTATTAGGACTTATTGCTAATAATGGCCTGCAATTGAGACCGCTTGCTGAAATCCGTTTTGGAAGTGTACTGGGCCGCATCGGCCTTGCTTATATGTTTGCGAATATTATTTATTTGTACACCAAACAAACAGCCCAGATCATTTGGTTTTGCGGTTTGCTGATTGGGTACTGGCTATTACTGAAATTTAATTCCGCACCAGGTTTTCCTAAAGGCGATTTAACCATGGAAGGAAACTTCGCTTCTTACATTGACAGGCTTATACTTCCTGGCAAACTATACCTGGGCATTCATGACCCGGAAGGATTAACAAGTACTATACCTGCCATTGGTACTGGCTTGCTGGGGATATTGACTGGCAACTTTTTAAAAAAGGGCAAATTAACGCCAACCAGGAAATCACTATGGATGGCCGTTGCCGGTATTATTTTTATTGCACTTGCCCATTTGTGGGACCTGGATTTTCCGATCAACAAAAATCTTTGGTCAAGTTCTTTTGTATTGAATGTGGGTGGTTACAGTTTGATCCTGCTGTCCATTTTCTATTATATCATTGATGTACTGGGCTATAAGAAATGGGCTTTTTTCTTTAAAGTGATCGGGATGAACTCTATCCTGATTTATATGTCGGGCAAGTTTATAGACTGGAGTTACACTACTAATGGACTTTTCAAATGGTTCGGTCAATGGGTTGGTGATCCTTATAATATTGTAGTAATGGCTATTTGTTATGTGATGGTGAAATGGGCCTTTTTGTATTTTATGTACAGGAAAAAAGTTTTCCTTAGAGTGTAAGTCGGGAAAGAATTTCTAAATAAAAGTAATTGCTTAAGCAACCCGGAGTTAATGCGGCAAGAAAAGGCTTTACATAATGAAGAGGTCCCGGCATTGATTTGCCGGGACCTCTTCATTAGCCGGGTAGAAAAAGTAGAGACGTCAATCTTTCTGTCCGGCTTCTTAATTTTACCATAATCATGGACGCTGTTATATTTGTTTTACTGGTTTTCGCTGTTTTAATACTGTTATTGGTGATGGTAGTAAAGCCACGCCGCAACGGAAGGGTGATAGCTCCATTGCCTGTTAGTTACCGGCAATTATTGCAGGAGCATGTAGCATTTTACAGCAACCTGGATGAGGAAAATAAAAAAGCGTTTGAAAACCGTTTACAGCATTTTCTTTCGTCCATTCGGATTACCGGTACAGGCGTAATAGTGGAAGATTTAGATAAGGTATTGATTGGCGCCAGCGCCATTATTCCTATTTACTTTTTTTCAAACTGGGAGTATACTAATATCCGCGAAGTGATCTTATATCCCGGCACATTTAATGAAGAATTTGAAACCGAAGGGCAGAGCCGTTCCGTGTTGGGTATGGTAGGCGAAGGAGCACTCCAACAGGTCATGTTACTTTCGCAAGTTGCTTTGCGGGAAGGCTTCTCCAATAAAACCGGAAAGAATAATACAGCGATTCATGAGTTTATACACCTGGTTGACAAAACGGATGGTGCGGTTGATGGCGTGCCCGAAGTATTGATGCAGCATCAATACACCCTTCCATGGTTGGATATGATGCATAAGAATATCAAAGCGATACAAAATAACCAGTCGGATATAAATCCTTATGGAGCGACCAACCAGGCAGAATTTCTGGCGGTGGTATCTGAATATTTTTTTGAGCGCCCTGATCTTTTAAAAATAAAACATCCAGATTTGTATGATATGCTGGAGAAGATATTTGGAAAAAGATAAAACCGGCAATGTTTACCCGGTAATTTTTCCTTGTTGGATCCAGCATCTAATAACCAGCTTATTCGCAAAGTTGTAACGTGGCTGTGTTTTTTGTAGTCAACTGGATCAGGAATACTTTCCCCATTTTATTATAATGCAACACAGCCAGCCCATAGGATGTTTGAAAAGCATCCCAGCCATCATCCTTCAACTTCGGTTGCCCGAAATATTTAACTACCGCTTTACGGAGCATACCTATTAAAGGCACACTCATACGTCCTTTGAATTTTTCTCCTATTTCTATATAATCCCTGTCCGTATAAAAGTATACGTCACGGTCTTTATAAAAAATAGTGGCACCGCATTTCGCTGTAGCATTGCCTTCCTCGTCACTGCTGGTGAAACAGGGCATTTTGGTTTTTATCTGCCCCATCGTATAATCAGGACGTGCCTCATTCACGGTGCCCCCTAAAATATCAATATAAAATTCATCGCATTTGGCTTTTACCTTCAATTGCGACTGTGCTGATGCAACGCAAAAAATGACAAGGACAAGAGAAATCGTTTTTTTCATGCT
>JAOQAL010000378.1 GCA_025963615.1 Chitinophagaceae bacterium
GTTCCGGCCCTTCATAGCGCAATACATCCGGAACTTTTCCGGTATCGGCAATGGCCTGTTGTGACCGCAGCATTTGGCGAGCATCCTCCCGGTAATAACGGAACAGAACAAAAATGTAATAGACCGCAGTCAGGAAGATAACGATCTCAAAGTAGGTGGTCCAGGATAATTGATTCAACATGGTCTTTTCGTTTTAATGATTGCTTTATTAATTTGTCATGGTCAATCCATTAAGCCCGATTGACGATACAAATTTGCCGCGTTATCATACGCCGCACAAGTACAACTTCGATATTGTACCCTAACTTGTACCCCTGTACCTGTTGGTAATCAGCGCAATAAAAACTACGGACATAAAAAAAAGCTTCCCTGATGGGAAGCTTTTGATGAAGGTGAAGTGGAAATCGCTTACTTAATAACTTCGGATTTTTTCAATGAGTGCCCCAAATAAGTTAATGAGAACCTCTTTATCAGACTCTTCTATAACGTAGGTATGGCTTCGCACACTTGCCCAAGATAATCGCTTTGCGTTTTTGGTAGAAAGAAAGGGGATAATGGTTTTAAATACGAGACTGAGAGATCGGGATATAATAATTTTCAGGTCGTCTGCCGCTTTTAGAATTAAGCCGATCTGATCAGCGCTTAAACTGCAAACGATATTAAACTGAGGGAATTTAGCATCTATCGGGGCGCTTTTAGCAATAGGCGGATTAAGGGGTGGCAGAGATAAAAACGGGGCGTAATGGAGTTCCAGGAAAACGGTCAGCTCATCCATCATAGACATCAGCGCTTGACCGATTTTTTTAAGCGCTTTATTTTTCTGGGAATAGTTCTGGTAGTTAACATTTGCCTGCTGTTTGAGCAGTCTGATAGCTGTATGGTATTGCAAAACAACCGTTTTAACCTTTTTAGGACTTGATAGTTGAATGACATGGGTCTTGATGCGCAACCGCAAGCTTCTAACCTCCCGGTCAAATCTGTTCATAAAAGTGCCTGCATTCTCGGAATTGAGCACCACCGGGTCTAATTTGGATGGATGCAGAATCTCAAAAAATACCTCATCAAACCATTCCAGCGGATAATTGGGTGGATTATAATTTAACGTATTCATATAATATAAATTTGGTGAAAAATAATTGGCGTTAAATTTTCCTCATAGGCTTCTGCGCTTAAATAGTGGTTTACAGTTTACTTTTTTTCTTCAGGAAAGAAGAGTTCATTGATTCGTTTGAGCATTTTTATCAATAAGTCCCGCACTACCGCTGCCACGAATTGATCGTCCGTATAGTATGATTTTCGGAGACTTTCCGGTGAAATATGATCTTGTTTTTTGCTGCTGAAATGCCTGGAGAAAAAACGCAGCACATGCGACGCATTTTTTACCGCAAAAAAATCTTGATCGTAAAGTAGCCGGATCATTAGCCCCAAATGTGGTACAGATAAAGTCAATGGCATTTTGACATACTTTTCTGATAGAAAAGGATCTACGACCGCCTCCTTCCGGATTTCTTCACGTAGCCATCTTTCTATCAATAAATTTATCGGAGGGATGTCAGGATCGAACGAGACAGTCATCTTTAATGGAAAGATTTGAACCTGGCTTAATTCCTCCATGAGTGCGTTGAACCTTTCAGCGCTGCTAAGCCATACGCTGATTCTTTGTTTTATTCTTTCCTGGTGCCACTGAAAAAATGCAGACTGGTTGAAATTCAGGTGATATAAGGCTTCCGAAACCAGTTCATTGAACAATTTCGCCTCTTTAAAAGGAATGATGATGTTGAATGACTCGGTGAGCTGTATCAAATAATCGCATGAGCGATAGGTTACTTTTAATGCCGAATTCATTTTAACAATGGGAAGCAGATAATATCTGATACACTGTTTTAGATTCACGTCCAATGTTGTACCATCTAACAGTTCGTCGAGTTGCTTCGCTTCACTGCACATTCGTTCTTTTGCAGTGACCATTGATGCTTCCGGTATTTTGCTATTTTGGTTGAAATAAAGCGGGAAATAGGATATCAGGAAATTGTTCAGTTCCAGCAGTTTTTCCAATAAAAAAACAGATGATTGCCTGGGAGGATCATCTTTAGCAGATTCTTTTTGAGTTATCCTAAAAACCTGATCCGCTAGTTCCAGCAAATTTTGTTGCTGAAACCAGACATAACGTTTGATCATATAATCTTTTGCCCGGCTAAGCAGCAATCCGCTCCACGTAGCTTTAATCCTCTGGCATTCATTCCTAATGAACGCTGCGCGATCTTCCAGCGACCGGACAGACGCTAAGGGCGCTTGCTCCTGTTGGAGAGCAAGCATAAATTCCCTTAAGGTTGACAACTCATCTTTGGGCATAATCTTAAATTAAAGTTGATCAGTTCGCAATATTTGCCGATGCTTTAAACCTCCATAGGACGGCTTTTGGAGCATACTGCTGACTGTGGTTAGAATTGTAATGGTCGTATTGGTCGGATCGGTTTCACCCTTGGTGGTTTCAGACCGATTCATGCGGGACTTGGCGGAATTGAATAAGAATACTGTATTCGTTCCTTTTTTTAGCTCTCTTACTGAAGAATTTTTCATAACGGTAACTTTTTCAGCAAATTATCAGTACAAAAGCTTATAGGAAATTCTGTTACACGCACGACAGCTTGCTGTAGAAAGACTACCTGTTATGACAATAGACTTACAATCTAATGCGGATAATTCTACCGCTCTCAATCGGCGCATGATCTTGTCACATATGCTGGGCTGGGTCTTGTTCATTTTATACGAAATCAGCTTTATCCATGTCAACTCCGGGACAACATATCCATTGCTGAATTACTTATGTTACTACACGCTGAATATCCTTTTATTTTATGTGAATGCGCATGTCGTACTTAGTTATGCAACGGAATCTAACCGGTCATATGTGACGGTGCCGGCACTTATATCAATTGAAATAGCAGCCTATCTGGTCGTTAAATATATTCTTGATTATTTCCTGGCGGATGCCCATGCCGATTTTTTTAGCCAATTGAAATACATTAAAAAATTTCTGGCAATGAACGGTTACCGGGGAATGTA
>JAOQAL010000394.1 GCA_025963615.1 Chitinophagaceae bacterium
GAGGTCCACAATATCATAACCGTTGCAACCGAGTACAACGCCGACAATATTTTTACCGATATCATGTACATCTCCTTTAACCGTAGCCAATAAAATTTTGGCGGCGCCTGCGCCTTCTTCATTGACAGTGCCGGCAGCAATATGTGCTAAACGACGTTCCTCCTTTTCCGCTTCAATGTAAGGTGTAAGCACGGCCACACTTTTCTTCATCACCCTTGCACTTTTTACAACCTGTGGTAAAAACATTTTACCCGCGCCAAAAAGATCCCCCACCACATTCATCCCCGCCATCAGCGGACCCTCTATTACATCCAGTGGTTTAGGATACTTCATCCTTGCCTCTTCGGTATCCGTGTCAATATAATCGGTAATGCCATTCACCAATGAATGCTTGAGCCGTTCTTCCACACTGGTTCCTCTCCAGGCATCATCTTTTTTTATTTCTTTGCCTTTTGCTTTTACTGTTTCAGCAAAAGTGATCAGTTTCTCGGTTGCTTCATTATTGTCATTGTTGCGGTTCAGTATCACGTCTTCGCATAAATCACGCAGCCTCGGTTCTATTTCATCATATACAATCATTTGCCCGGCATTTACAATGCCCATGTTCATGCCGGCCTTGATAGCGTAATATAGAAATACAGCATGCATCGCTTCCCGCACCGGTTCATTACCGCGGAAGGAAAAAGAAAGGTTGCTGACCCCACCACTTACCCCGGTGAGCGGCATCAATCTTTTTATTTCTTTCGTGGCCTCGATAAAATCAACGCCATAATTATTATGTTCTTCCAACCCAGTGGCAATCGCAAAAATATTGGGATCAAATATGATATCCTGCGGGTCGTAGCCAACCTGTTCCGTCAATATTTTATAGGCCCGGTGACAAATATCTATTTTTCTGTCTTTTGTATCGGCCTGACCTTTTTCATCAAAGGCCATGACAATGACCGCAGCGCCATAACTCTGGCAAATAATCGCCTGTTGAATAAATTTTTCTTCTCCTTCTTTCATGGAGATCGAATTCACAATACACTTACCCTGCACGCATTTTAATCCCGCCTCAATGATTTCAAATTTAGAGCTATCAATCATGATGGGAATTTTGGCGATATCGGGTTCGCTTTGTACCAGGTTGATAAAGGTGGTCATCGCCTGCACTCCGTCGAGCATGGCGTCATCCATGTTTACATCCAGCACCTGGGCCCCGTTTTCCACCTGTTGGCGGGCAACACTCAAAGCTTCCTCATATTGATTATCCCTGATGAGGCGTGCAAATTTTTTAGACCCTGTTACATTGGTACGTTCTCCAATGTTCACAAAATTTGTTTCGGGACGTACAACAAGGGGTTCTAATCCTGAAAGCCTTAAGAAAGGTTTTATTACAACAGTTTCCTGCATCTAGGTTTTCTTTTTGGACAATGAGCTCTTGATAACTGAAAAGTTATTAATGAGGAGAATTAAGATCGCTAAGATTAAAAGAAGTTTTTCCATTAGTATGATTCAACAAAATACTATTTCTTTAACTAACTGATAATTCTTTTTCAACTATGGGTAACTGACGCGGTTTTATATTCTTCACATGACCCGCTATATGCCTGATATGATCGGGGGTCGTACCGCAACAACCGCCGACAATATTTACATATCCTTCGGCCGCCCATTCCTCCAGGAAATGTGCTGTTTCATCCGGCGACTCATCGTATTCGCCCATCGCATTCGGCAGGCCGGCATTGGGATAAGCAGATACATAACAACCCGCTATCTGCGATAACTCGGCGATATAAGGCCGCATTTCTTTGGCGCCTAATGCACAATTTAATCCAACGCTTAATGGCCTGGCATGTGCCACGGAGGTATAAAAAGCTTCCAGGGTTTGACCGCTTAATGTTCTGCCGGAAGCGTCTGTAATGGTTCCGCTGATCATAACCGGCAATGATTCCTTTTTTGTATCCCTGAAATATTTTTTGATTGCGAAGATGGCGCCTTTGGCATTTAATGTATCAAAGATGGTTTCAATTAATAAAATATCAACCCCTCCATCTACCAAACCCTTGACCTGTTCGTAATAAGCATTTACTACTTCATCAAACGTAACAGCCCGGAAACCGGGGTTGTTTACATCTGGTGAAAGTGATAATGTTTTATTTAACGGACCGATGGCGCCCGCTATGAATTTAGGGCTTTGTGTGGGCAGCCCTGCCTCCTGATTAAATTCCCCGATGGCCTTTCTTGCACATTTTGCAGCGGCGACATTTAGTTCATAGGCTAATGACTGCATTTCATAATCAGCCATAGCAATGGCCGTACTGCTGAACGTATTGGTTTCAATAATATCGGCGCCCGCTTCCAGGTACTGTTTATGGATTTCGGTTATGATTTGAGGTTGTGTAATGGAAAGTAAATCATTATTGCCCTTGACATCCAGGTGCCAGTTTTTAAACCGTTCACCCCGGTAATCCGCTTCAGTAAGTTTATACCGCTGTATCATAGTGCCCATGGCACCATCAATGATGAGTATGCGATTTTCGAGTTCTTGTCTGATATCCATAGTTTCTTTTTTTGAACCACGGAGGCACCAAGGCACAGCGTGGCACGGAGAAAAAATA
Organism: Chitinophagaceae bacterium; assembly: GCA_025963615.1. Lineage (GTDB taxonomy): Bacteria > Bacteroidota > Bacteroidia > Chitinophagales > Chitinophagaceae > JAFDYH01. The sequence goes on from JAOQAL010000394.1 coordinate 2,604, forward strand.
TCTTACTAAACAGATGAAGCTTGGGGTCCGCCGCTGCGGACAGGCGCAACAGAGGATGACATCAGTTTTTAAACTGGCTTCATACTATTTATTTAAACTCATAATCGCTGGGAAACCGGTGAAGGAATTTCGTAACGTTTATTAGTTCATGTTTTGAACAGGTTGAACA
>JAOQAL010000414.1 GCA_025963615.1 Chitinophagaceae bacterium
AAAAGATGAACGGCGGCACGGTGGAAAAGGCAAAAAATAATATTTCCCTGATGCAGATTAATGTTTATTACCGGATGAAACTACTGGCCGATTTTATAAAATCTACTTCAAAATAATTTCATGTGGAGACTGAACTCCTCCAAAAATTTATTACTGCTGTTCAACCGCTGAAAGAAAAAGAATGGGAGGTTTTTGCCGGGATCTGGCAGCCATTTGAATGCCGGCGAAAAACGGTTCTTACAGCCGCCGGCGAAACAGAACGGTATTTGTACTTTGTACTGGAAGGCGTACAGCGGGCTTTTTATATTGGCGACGAACACCGGGAAGCAACCATTGTATTTACATATCCGCCATCTTTCAGCGGGGTAGCGGATTCTTTTTTGACTCAAACTCCCTCCAAATTTTTCTTTGAAACATTGACGGCCAGTAAGTTTCTACGGACCTCATACAAACAACTGGAAGAATTAATAAATCAATACCCACCTATACAACAATTGGTTTTCAAGCTCACGGCATTTGCATTAAAAGGGGTGTTGGAACGTCAGGTAGAAATACAATGTTATAGTGCGGAAGAGAAATTCAGGGCTTTACTGAGACGCAGCCCACATGTATTGCAGATGATTCCACATAAATACCTTGCTTCGTATGTAGGAATTGATCCCACTACATTCAGCAAACTGTTAGGTTCTGTCAGATTATAAATTGTTGGGTTTCTAAAATCTTGGCACAGACCAAGATTTTCTTTTTAGCCGGGTTTTAGTTTTGGTTTAAATTTAAAAACAATGAAACCATTCAAAAGTCTTGCCTTACTGGAAGTATTAGAAGCGGATGTCCGCCAACTGATTTTAATCGCTGTTCATTTACAAAAAGAAGATCCGGAAATATTATTGAAACAGCCAGCCCCGGGTAAATGGAATATTGCCCAGGTATTGGAGCATCTCAATAGTTATGGCCGTTATTACCTGCCGGCGATTGAACAATCACTACAGGTAGCTAAACCAGCAAAAGTGACATTCAGTTCAGGCTGGCTGGGCAATTATTTTACCAACTTAATGAAACCGGGTGTGGATGGAAAAATTGGCAATAAAATGAATGCACCCAAAAATCACCGTCCTTCACCCGAAACAGATATAAAGCCCGCGCTTGATAATTTTTTGGAACAACAGCAAAAGCTATTACAGTTATTGGAATGGTCCAAGACAAAAGATATCGGAAGTATCCGCACGCCGGTTTCTATTTCACGGCTTATAAAATTAAAAGTAGGGGATGTGCTCAGGTTTTTTATCGCTCATGAGCAACGGCATTTTTTGCAGATCGGCCATGCGCTCACGACATTAAGAGAACCTACAAATAAATTTCAAGCAAGCCATCTGGCAGTTCAACCATGACCAGTTTTTTTGTGTGACTTATTTTTCGAAGAAAACTTTCATTTAAAGGGATCAATACTTCTTTTCCTTTTATTTCAAGCCGGCATAATACCTGGTGTGATTGTTCTATTACTTCCAGTATTTCGCCCAGGGGTTCTTTATAATTAATGATCGTATAACCGAGTAAACTGATCGGGGCGGACTTAGCGGCAAATTTTTTAAAATCGATTTCCGTGAGCCAGACTTCTTTTTGTGATATTTTGGCCGCTGTTTCCCGTACATCGATGCCGTCGAGTTTCAGGTAAACTTCCTCATCATTTTTAATGCGGGCCGATTGAATAAACCAGGGAAGAAAAGAATCTTTCTTTTCTTCTATATAAATTACCTGCAGCCCTTTTAATGAAGTTTTTTTGCCCAGGGTGTGTTTTAAAATGAGTTCACCTTTCAATCCGGAGGCGGCGACCAATTTTCCTATTTTGAAATATTCCGTCACTGTTAGTATGGGTTAAGACTTATTAGGTGCCTAATTACGTTATTTTTATAAGACGATCACGGCGGGCAGGTACAGCCAATACATAAAAAGAGCAAATCCTTTTTGATCCTGAAGATCTAAGATAAAAAAAGGTGATCCGCAAAGGCGGATCACCTTAAAAAGCTTTTCAGCGTGGAGGATCAGTTATCCTTCACCACCGGTTTCCCGCTGAGGTCTCCTGTCGGTTCTCTCAGGGCGACGTCCGCCGCCTGGTGAATAAGGTCTTCTTCCTCTTCTGGCTCTCATGGCTTCTTCCTGACGTTTTTTAATTTGCGCGTCATGTTCAGTACTCCAGCTGGTAAATTTCTCCATGGCAGCAGCCTGGTCAAACAAACCAAGGTCCACACCCCGAAGAAGATGCTTCAGGTACAACACGCCTTTGAAACTGAGGATCCGGCGAACGGTATCAGTAGGCTGTGCACCCTTGTGAAGCCACTCCAACGCTTTCTGACGATCCAGCTGTATAGTAGCGGGCATTGTCAGTGGGTTGTAGGTTCCTAACTTTTGAATGAATTTCCCATCACGGGGACTGCGCCCATCGGCGATTACGATGAAGTAGAAGGGTCTCTTTTTGGACCCATGACGTTGTAGTCTGATTTTGACTGCCATTTTAAATAGAAATTTAAAGGCTATTAAATAATAGGGTTATAAGAACGCAAAAATAATCGCTGCGGGCTAATATGCAAATTTCTTTTTGTTAACAAGGCGAAAAAAGACGATGAACGGCCATAAGTCTACTGACAAAGCCCGGATTATATCATTTACAGGGAAAATTTTATTATCAACGCTTCATACCGGGTATCATTTTCCCAAACATTCCCATTTTATTCATATTCTTCATCATGTCGCGCATTTGTTCAAACTGCTTCATAAAGGCATTTACTTCGCTGATATCTTTACCTGCGCCTTTTGCAATACGTCTGCGCCTGCTTTGTGTAATAACGTCCGGGTTTGCTCTTTCAAAAGGCGTCATTGAGTTTATCATGGCTTCAATGCCTTTAAAGGAATCATCACTGATGTCAAGATCTTTTACCTGTTTGCCTACTCCCGGAATCATGCCCAGGAGATCTTTCATGTTCCCCATTTTCTTAATCTGTTCCAGCTGGGCTTTAAAATCGGCAAAATCAAACTGGTTTTTGCGGAGTTTCTTTTCCAGCTTTTTAGTCTGTTCTTCATCAAACTGTTGCTGCGCTTTTTCAACCAGGGTAGTAATATCGCCCATGCCCAGGATACGTTGTGCCATCCTTTCGGGATAAAACACATCGATGGTGTCCATTTTTTCGCCATTACTGACGAATTTAATGGGTTTGTTGACTGTGTATTTAATTGAAAGGGCGGCGCCCCCTCTTGTGTCGCCGTCCAGTTTGGTAAGAACAACACCCGTAAAATTCAAACGATCGTTAAAAGATTTGGCGGTATTTACTGCATCCTGTCCGGTCATGCTATCTACGACAAATAAAATTTCCTGTGGCGAAACAGCTTTTTTAATATTCGCTACTTCGGTCATCATCGCTTCATCGATCGCCAGCCGGCCTGCCGTATCGATGATTACTACATTTTTGTTTTTACTCCTTGCTTCCTTGACTGCATTTAGCGCAATAGAGACAGCATCTTTATTTTCAAGTTCTATATGAACATCAATGCCGATCTGTTCCCCCAGTACCCGCAATTGCTCCATAGCGGCAGGTCTGTAAATGTCAGCTGCTACGAGCATGGGGGAGAGTCCCTTTCTTTCTTTCAGGAAACTGGCTAGTTTGCCACTGAAAGTGGTTTTACCGCTACCTTGTAAACCGGCAATTAATATCACGGCGGGACTGCCTTTGGCATTAAATTCACTTTCCTGTCCACCCATCAACTCCGCCAATTCGTCTTTGACAATCTTTGTCATCAACTGACCGGGGCTGATAGCGTTAATCACCTTTTCACCCATTGCCTTATCCTTTACCTTGTCAGTAAATTCTTTGGCTATTTTGTAGTTTACATCGGCATCTACCAATGCACGCCGGATTTCTTTTATAGTGGCGGCTATATTAAGTTCAGTAATGCTGCCCTGGCCTTTCAGGTTCTTAAAGGCTCCTTCTAATTTTTCCTGTAATGAT
>JAOQAL010000453.1 GCA_025963615.1 Chitinophagaceae bacterium
TTTACTTTTCGCCGGCACTGTTTTCAGTGCCTGGGTTATAATATAATTTATAACACCAGACGTAAATGCCAATGAATACATCGCTCCAACAAACACGCCACCGTACCAGCCATCACCGTAGTTCATGATATGACCAATCTTATCGCTGATAGCTGATGCGGTATTGGGCATTCCCGGGCTCATCAAGCCGGCAAAATCACTTTCTATCTGGTAGTCGATGCAGTCGGCATGGGGGTTATTTTTCCACTGACCACTGAAGGGTGCTTTAATGCCATGTAAAATATTATAACGTCCGGCCTGGTTGGCATGCCACAACATATAACCCGCATTGGCAAATGCGTTGGCAAAAGAATCCACCGGCGCGTCCAACCCATATTTTTCAAATACATCGACAAAAGTCAAATCCATATAAAGATCATCATACAGACCTGGATTATGAATCATGGTGTTTTTTAAATAGCCGTCATACCATTTTAAGGGTTGATAGTCCCCGATAAAGGTTCCCTGGAAACCAAATTCATACGGACCGCCAAACGTTACACCAATGGTCTGGCCTGCCCAGCCACCCATTATTTTATCTTTTAGTTTTTCTTTGGTGAGGGTAATAGTTTTTACCTGTGAAAAACCAGTAGAAACTAACGTCAATACACAGACTAAAATTATTATTTTTTTCATTCCGTTTAATTATTTAATTAATCAATAACGTCAGCCGGAGAATATCACGCCTTATTACCGGCCCCGTGTGACCGAGACCGTCAGACGGATGCTGCAATTTCATGTTTGTACGGTGCAGACGCCTGCGCCCCTAACCTTGTTACGGACAGGGAGGCCGCCTTGCAGGCAAATCTCACCGCGGCTGCCATTTCTTTTCCTTCTGCAATAGCGACAACCAGGGCGCCATTAAATACATCGCCCGCCGCGGTTGTATCAATGGCCTCAGCTTTTGGTGATTCAATGACAAAAAATTTATTTTCATGCAATAACAAAGCTCCTTTGGCACCCCGGGTTATAATTACAGTGTTTATTCCTTTCTTATATAATGCCTGTGCAGCCTGCTCCGCGGAAGAAATATCATTTACCTGGATGCCCGTCAGCATTTCCGCTTCTTTTTCATTTGGCGTAATGATTGATACCTGCCGCAGCAAGGCATCAGGCAACGCACAGGCAGGAGCCGGATTCAGTACCACCTGGATATTTTTTGCAGCAGCCAGGGAAGCCGCATAAGCAATAGTCTCCACCGGCGTTTCCAATTGCATCAATACAATAAAAGCGGATTCGATTTTTTCTTTAAATTTTTTCAAATTATGTGGTGAAAGAGCCGCATTCGCCCCGGAGGCTACCACAATACAATTTTCCGCCCGATCATCAACGGTAATGAGCGCGACGCCCGAGGGTAACCCGCGATCTTTTAATATGGAAGAAGTATCAATGTTTTCTTTTTTGAATAAGCGAATTGCCTGCCTGCCAAAAATATCGTTACCTACTTTAGCGATGAAACTGACATTTCCTCCAAGTCTTGCTGCTGCCACGGCCTGGTTAGCACCCTTACCTCCCGCATTCATAAAAAAAGTTCCTCCTAAAATAGTTTCACCCGGCACGGGTAGATGCTCCGATTTAATAACCATATCTGTATTGGAACTACCGATAACGATAATAGACGGTTGATTCATGCTTGCAATCGTTGCTGTGAAAATGAATATATACAAATATTGGGGATAACTGTACCGGCCTGTTGGGAAATTACCGGTAGCAGAAGAAAATCGAAGGGGCATGGCACAAAAGCCGGCCGGTTATGCCCGGGTACTAAAGAAAAAAATGCCCGTGAATAGTTGTTAATCAACTGAGCGAATCGTGCATGATCAGTTTACTTTCCAAAACCACTTTTTGCTCAATTCCTTCAAAAGATTGATTCTTTGCATTGATAAGTTGTATCAGAATTTCAGTGGCCTTTTCTGCCTGCTCATACGGAAATTGCTCAACGGAAACCAAGGGCGCTTCATCGATGTAATCCGTGATAGGAAGATTAGCGTAACTCACGAAGAAGATATCTTTATTGATTTTTAATCCCTGTCCTCTTGAATATTTTATTACATCCAGGGCTACATAATCATTAAATGCAATGACCGCTGTCGGGCGCTTTTTTAAAGAAAGCAATTTCTGCATGGCCGTATGATTTTCCGCGTGCGTAAGATTTGTTTGCACGATCAATGTGCTTTCAGGCTTGAGGCGGTTTCTTTTTAATCCTTCCAGGTAACCCTCTAACCGTTCCTGTGATGCATCGAGACTTTCAATTCCTTTAATGAACCCGATCCGGCGATGCCCTTTCGCGACCAGCCAGTCAACCATTTCCGCGGAACTCCCTTTTAAGCTGCAGCTTACGGTATAGGCTTCTGGCATTGCCGGGACCCGGTCAAAAAAAACGATCGGTATTTTGTATTTATTCAACTGGTCAAAATGTTCATAATTGCTGGTCGTAGTTGCCACGGATGCCAATACACCATCCACCCGGTGTTTCCGCATGGTTTCTACAACATTCTTTTCCCGCTCGGTATCATCATGGGACTGGCCAATAAGGACTGTATAATTATTATTAGCGGAAACGTCTTCTATTCCATTAATAGCAGTGGAAAAAAACTCTTCCCGGAGATTGGGGAGTATCACTCCAATGGTATAGGTTTTCCCCTGTTTAAAAGAAATCGCAGCCTGGTTAGGCTCATAATTCATTTCAGCCGCCAGTTTTTGCACCTGCGTTTTTGTGCGGAGACCAATGCTTGGATGATTGTGCAAAGCCCGTGAAACAGTCGATACTGATACATTCAGGCGTTTAGCAATTTCTTTAATTGTTGCGGGCTTTTGATCCATATAGTTCCTGATACAGAGTAATAATGTAAATCTAAATAAAATTGGGCAAACGATTGATTGTTATATTTCAATCGTTTGCGACGAGTCAAAGGTATAATTTACTAAACTGGTATTTTTTTTATAGCAGGCAGTTCCCCAGCTTTGTACGATTAATGAATACTTCCGCCCTGGTTTTGAGGATAAACAACATTATAAACTTCGGGGCATAAGTCAGGCCTCCTTTTTCAAAAGGAGGCCTTTTTTTACAAAAATACTTCCTAAACTCTTTTATTTTTTGTAATTTACATATACTCACTAAAAACGATTGCACGATGAGCCGAATTGCTAATATTTTGTCCCGGAAGGGAAGGCATGCCATTTCTGTTTTACCTGAAACTACGGTTATTGACGCCCTGAGAATTATGGCCGAAAAAAACATTGGTTCCATTGTAGTTATGGTTGGCGACCAGTACCTGGGTATCATGACGGAAAGGGATTATTCCCGCAAGGTCATTCTGAAAGGCAAACATTCAGATGAAACCAGGGTAGCAGAAATTATGAGCACCGATCTGCCATCAGTCAATCCCAATGACAGCGTAGAATTTTGCATGCAGATTATGAGTGATAAAAATATCCGTTACCTGCCCGTCTTTGATAATGATAAATTATCCGGCATTATTTCCATGAGTGATGTGGTGAAAGAAACCATCCTGCTGCAACAGGCAACCATTTCACACCTGGAAAGTTATATTCATTCTGGAGTATAAAAAATACAAGCTTTTATATATACAATCGCTGATTTCAAAATTGTTCTGAGTATAATTACAGGATAGTTTTATTATTGTCTTTATTTTCCAGGAATTCCCGCCTTAGCACTTTAGCGGTTCTGTGTTCGCCGGTATGACTCCAACCCGGTGGCATAAAAATGTATAAGAATTTTGCTTTTAAGCCCGGGGCATTTTTTACATCTCTCACCAAAGCGGTTATTTCTCCAAAATAAACATCCAAAAAACTATTGGAGTTCATTTTACGGGTAATTCCATATTCGATGTTCACATCCTTGCGCTCAGGCTGAAGTGTTCCAAATACCCGATCCCAAATATTTAAAAGATTGCAAAAATTAGTATCCATGTACATGGGGTTTTTTGCATGATGAACCCGGTGATGGGAAGGCGTAAGTATCAACTGGTTCATAAAACCCAGGCGGGCATCCTTCAAAACATTTTCCCCAACATGGATAAAAGCACCCCAGGTACCATCAATAAACATGATAAAAAACAAAAGCGGGGGATTTACTCCGAGTAAAATACAAATAGATGTACGTATAACATCCGCGTACGGCGCTTCGAGAAAAAAATGAGCATAGGTAACAGACAGGTTCATGTTTTCAGGCGCATGGTGAGTAGAATGCAGGCACCAGAATAACCTTACCTTATGGCCCAGGTAATGATAAATAAAATGAGCAAATTCCCAAATAATATATCCATAAATAAGCCAGTACCAGGTAAAGCTGGTTTTTACAACGGCATACTTTTCAAATAACCCGATGCAAAAAGCTACAGCCGCTATGGAAACAAATCTGCCAATGACCCGATTGAATATATAAATAAAAAAAGTGACCTTATAATGCGAAGACCGCATCCGTTTATTTACAATTGCGCGAATGAATTCAATAACCAGCAACAAAGGGATAAAAGGTGATATGGCAGAAACCAGCCCATCGACTGTATGAAGGGAACTATAATTTCCCGTTTTAAACATGGTCAGCCAATGCTCAATTCCAAAAAACGAAATTAATTCATCGTATAAAATCCTGAATATTCCCATAATTGAAAAGATAAAAAAAATCACCGAAGAGTTATAAAATCTATGAACCCGCAATCTTTTCTTCTACCACTACAAGATCGTTTAGCTCCACCTGCATCGGCAGAAGCCCGATTTTCACGACGGCTCTTTTCCCCCGTAATTCCAACACCTTCCCTACCTGGTGATTGCTTTTCATCTTCACGTTATCCCCCGGTTTTATCGCGCCGCCGATTTCATTTAATTTTGATTCAATTTTTTTCTGCATTTTATTCACTGTTTTTTGCTCATTCTTCTTAAATAATAAACCTTCCATCTGTTTTACCACTTTCTTTTTATCCTCTGTATTCTTCCATTCTATTACCATTTGCTTCAGTTTACGTTCCATATCTTTTAAATACACAATTTTATCTTCACTTATTTTATTCTGCTGCTTTAATAACTCGACCTGTTGCGCATGACGCTCCCTGTTAATCACCTGTTGCATTTCTTTTTTAAGCTTTTCATTTTCACTAATCATTTGCTGTAATTCTTTTTCCTGCTGCTCCATCCTGCGTAAATCCTGTTCCGTCCTGTTCAGCAATTTATCAAGACGAAACTGGTCTTCATCTACCAGTTGCCTGGCTCTATGGATCAAGTTTTTATCTAAACCAATTCTTTCCGCAATAGAAAAAGTATAAGAGCTTCCAGGCTTCCCCGTAATAAGCCTGTAAAGTGGCAAAAGTTTTTTCTCGTCAAATGCCATGGCGGCATTTATAATGCCGGGCGTTTTGCCGGCCATTATTTTCAAATTGAGGTAATGTGTTGTTACGATGCCAATAGCATGTTTGCGGCCTAACTCTTCCAGGAATACTTCCGCAAAAGCACCCCCGAGATTAGGATCACTGCCACTTCCCAATTCGTCGATGAAAAAAAGTGTACGGCCATTCGCATTTTCCATGAAATATTTCATGTTCAGCAGATGACTGCTATAGGTACTTAATTCAAATTCCAGGCTTTGGGTGTCACCGATATGAATCATTAACTGCCTGAATACGCCAAACTCGGAAGAAGGATGAACCGGAACCAGCAACCCGCTTTGCACCATCATCTGGAGTAACCCCACCGTTTTTAATGTTACGGTTTTACCTCCCGCATTGGGACCGCTGATCACAAGAATCCGGTTAACATCATCCATCGTAACGGTAACCGGGATCGTTGGTTTGCCCGATTTTTGATTATACAAATACAATAAAGGATGATAAGCTTGCACGAGGTGAACTTTGGCCTTTTCCGAAACAGAAGGATATTCTCCTTTTATCGCTACCGCGAGTTTGGCCTTGCCCCTGATAAAATCATATTCGCCAACCACCGTATGATAGGTATCAAGCAAGGACGCATGGACTGATAACTTTGCAGTCAGCTCACGCAGTATGCGGTAAATTTCTTTTCGCTCCGAATTTTCAAGCTCATACACTTCATTATTCAGCCCGATTGTTTCCTCAGGTTCAATAAAAGAAGTTTTCCTGCTGTCACTTTCTCCATGCAGGATACCCTTGACCACTCTTTTATGTTCGGCGAAGATGGCTACTACTTTCCTGCCATTCAAAAAACTTTCTTCAATTTCAGCCAGGTATCCTTGTTTATTCAGCTTTAAAATAATTCTTTCAAAAGCACGGCGAAGTTCATTTCTCTTTTTATAGAGGTTCGCCCGGATATTTCGCAATTCGTCTGATGCATTATCCTTTACCTGTCCCTGACCGTCCAGCACATCGTCGATCATGGCAATAATTGCCTTTTCATAGTGCGTACCGGCAGCAATTTTAAACAAGCCCGGGTATGCATTTTTCCTTTCATTATCAAACCACCTGAAAATCTTCTCCATACTCTCAGCCAGTTTTCTTATTTCGGTTAACTGCTCCCCTGCTAATACAGCGCCGGGAACCGACAACAGCTTTAGTTCCCTGGACAAATTCAATATATAATCATTCGGAAAATACAGGGCATTTTGAAGCAACTGGAGGAATTCGTGACTTTGTTTCAATTCTGTTTCTATATACTCCTTTTTGGTATGAATACGGAGCTGTGCCGCTTTGTTCATAGCATATTCAGTCTGGCAATGTGAAGTAAGCAACGCCCGAACCTTATCAAATTCAAGTTGAATATAAGCGGATGATGGAAAAAGTTTCATAATACCTTGTCCCGAAATGTTTATTTTAAGTAGGCTTGTAAAGATAAATCTTTCATTGTTTGATTAGTAACAAGTGAGTTCATCTGAACTTTTTGTTCCGGGAGCTGTTATTTACCATAATGTTAATTAACCTTGAAAAGCCTGGATTTGACAGCTACCGGCAAACCGGACGCCAGGGTCTTTCGTAAATTGCACAGAAGTAAAATTCTCCCTTTGATTTTAAAACAGAACATCATGAAAATTGTCTTTACCTCAGCTATAGTAGCTTTGGGAGCCTTATTATCCTGTGCCCAAAAATCACCTAAAACAGAAAAATCAATCAGTAACATGAATACAGCAGCATTTACAGGGAAAACAGAAACAGCCACTTTTGGAACAGGTTGCTTCTGGTGCACGGAAGCTATTTTTAAAGAACTGGACGGGGTTATTTCTGCAACTTCAGGCTATTCGGGTGGTAAAGTCTCAAATCCCACTTATAAGGACGTGTGTACCGGGCAAACAGGACATGCTGAGTGCATACAGGTAGTTTATGATCCCGCAAAAATCAGTTATGATGAATTGCTGGAGGTTTTCTGGCAGGTGCATGATCCTACCACCTTGAACAGGCAGGGCGCCGATGTCGGTACCCAGTACAGAAGCGCAATATTTTATCATAATGATGAGCAAAAACAAAAAGCGGAAAAATATAAAACCGAGCTTGATAAAAGCGGGGCTTTCAGCAATCCCATTGTAACGGAGATAACAAAGTTTGATAAATTTTATTCAGCAGAAGACTACCACCAGGATTATTACGCTAATAATAAAGACAGCAATCCGTATTGTTCAATGGTAATAAGACCCAAGCTGGATAAATTTGAAAAAGTATTTAAGAAGAAATTAAAACATTAAACCCCGGAAAAAATTCCAGGGTTTCATTCATAATAGAAAAGAGAATGGGTGGCTCAGTGGTATAGTATAACTATTTTATAGTAAATTATTTTCACGCTCCTGCAATTGCACCAGCAGCAGGTATTTCAGATGCTCCACGTTTTCAGATAAGGTAACTGTATTGCCTGCAAACAGGCTTTTTTCTGACTGGTTATCACTTTGGACCTTCGGCCCGGAAGGTTTTGCCATGGTTTTGCCCGAAGCAAGGTCACCTGCCAAAACAATGCTGCTATACTGTACATTACCATCAGCCGTAATACATTTCAACCGGTATCGGGCCGTTTTAGATTTTACCTTTTTATCAGTATAGGTGAAATTGCGTTCGGTATTGCCATCAAAATTAACCCAGAATACCGCTATGGACTGAAAAGTGGTGTCAGTCGTTTTTCGCTCTATAATTACGGTTGACAAGTTATTTGAAGGCGCTAATATCCATTGTAAAGCGATATTTTCCGCTTTTTTGCTGGCATTAAAAGAAACCAGGCTGGAAGACTGTCCGAAAACCACGATGAAGTAAAGGGAAAGAAGTACCAGTAATAAACTTCTTATCATGATGATGCGTATACTATTCGTTTTCATGTTACACTTTTTAGGGTTACCAGGTCATCAGATTCAAGGCTTCAAACGGATCTTTGGAAATTGCGGATCAAAAGTAAATTGTAATTCTACCTACCATGTGAAATATGAAATTTACTGATGTAAATGTAGCTTCTACTTGTTGTTTTTGCAATCGTAAATGCCCTTTCATCAGGCTGTTAAAAATTAAGGCTTTCTTTTTCAGCAAATTGCGATATAAAAAATACTATTTTAGGATGTGGGTTTTACGTAGCTCCAGCAGGTTTAGGCCATTAGGTTCAAATCCTTCAATACCGGTTTGCACCAATCTGATCACTTTATCATACCATAATGGCATTACCGGGGCATCATTAATGACTAGCCGGTCAGCTTGCCGGTATAAGCTATAACGGATAGAATCATTTTGTTCCATCAATGCCTTTTCAAACAAGGCGTCAAATTGCGGGTTATTATAGCGGGTATAATTAGGGGGAGCAGGATTTTTTGAATAAAACACGGATAAGTAGTTTTCAGCATCCGGATAATCGGCTATCCAACTGCCGCGAAAAAACAAGGCTCTTGCATTCGATGTAAGTTCCAGTAACAAGGCTTTTTGAACTACTTCTACCTGCACCGGAATTCCAACTTCTTCCAATTGCTTTGCAACAAAATCCGCCATATCGGAAAATACGGGAATGGTATACAATTTTATGACCGGCAATCCCCGGCCATCCGGGAAACCGGCTTCCTGCAATAACTGCCTGCTTTTAGCAGGATCAAAATAATAACCTTTTACACTAACAGAATCAAATGAGGGCAAACCTGCAGGCACGAAACCAGATTCAGCAGGTATTCCTTTGGAATTCCGTAAATAAAGAACCGCTTTTCTTCTGTCGAAACCATAGTTCATTGCCTGCCGCACTTTTTTAAAACGCACCGGCGAGTTTTTTAGTAAAGAATTACTAGTATCAACAAGGATCCCAAGATATTCTACATTCAGGTAGGGATGTGACTGCAATTGAATTTTTCCTACCCAATCTTTTCGTAGTGTTCCCTGTTTTGTTAATACTTCATCTTTAAATGAAGCATCAATATCGTTGATAAAATCAAGTTTTTTTTGCCTGAACAGTAAAAACTCTGTTGCTTTATTATCATAAAAACTAACCTTTACTCCATTCAAATAGGGAAGACGATTGCCATGGCCATCCTTCTCAAAATAGTTTTTATTCTTTTTTAAAATTAATGCCTGGCCTTCCTCCCATCTTACAAATTGGAAAGGGCCGGTGCCAACAGGATGCCTGCGAAATTCATTTCCATATTTTTCAACGGCTTCTTGAGGGACGATAGAACAATACTGCATGGAAAGGATTCCGAGTATCGGGGAATAAGGCTTCAGTAATTTTAATTGAAATGTAGAGTCATCAATGGCTTTAAAGGGCACCCCGGAATCTACTTTGTGATTAAAAATCCAGGAGCCGGGACTGGCAACCCCCTTATCAAGAATGCGGTTGAAACTGTACGCAACATCTTTAGCGATCAGTTTTCTGCCGGTGGTATTCACAAAAGCAGCATC